>JBBTXK010000130.1:0-2003 GCA_038062315.1 Patescibacteria group bacterium | reverse complement strand
CCTTGTCCATCGTTTTGCCCTTCAGTCGCTTCTTTTTATTTCTATTTTTTTTACTTTTTTTGACAAATCATCTTTTTATATTTTATAGTTTTTTTTATCATTTTTAACAGCAACCGTTATTACAAAAGGATACTATCTACGTGTTTTAAAAGGGCATCTCTATAATATTTTTTTCTGGGTAAAAAATTATAAATTTCGATTTGCTCATCAAATCTACGGAAACACAAAACCCAAAAAACGGGACTTGATCATAAAAATTTATCCTCTTCTTTCTACGTTATCCCCTCTTCTTATCATCGCTACAAACGTCTGGATATTATCTTCCTTTATCTATCTTTATATTCATATTTTCCAAGTACCAGATTTCCCAAAAAATAGTGTTTTTTTAAAAATGAGCATTTGGATTTTATTCTTTTATATTATTGGGTCAGTTATACTTAAGGTAAAACGACTTATTCCAATAGGCGAGGGACAAAGATATCTGGAGATGGCATCGGTTCCATCCGCAATTCTCTCATCAATTATTTTTTACTATACTTACCGATTATGGGGTTTTCCTATAATTTTAGCCCTAGTATTATTTGCTCTTGGTAACCTAAGCTTGATCTTACTTATTCAAATAAAAGGAATAATAAAAGATAAAAATCGATCCCTGACAAAGGATCTCGCTAACATGTACTGCTATATTAATAAACTTCCTGGAACTCCCCGAATTATATGCATACCACATCAGATAACAACTATGACTGTTTATAATACAAAGGCAGATGTTTTGGTAAACGCAGATAACAAAGGGCTTATGAAGATTATGGATATTTATCCAATTCTAAAAAAACCGATATCCAAGCTCAAAAAAGAGTACAATCTAAACTATTTGCTATTGCGAGAAAGCTTCGCAAGCCTTAACGACCTAAAGCTCCCCAAAGCAAAAATAGAGTTTCGCACTGGAGACATAGCTCTTATTCGATTAGATAAGGTTCGTTAAACATTAATTATACCATCGAAAAGTCAAATGCGAATCTGCAATCTTAAATCCACATGACTGGTAAAGTTTAAGCGCAGGAATATTTGTCATTTGTGTTTCTACGATTATTTTTTTAGCCCCCCAATTCTCAAACTTATTCAGAACAGACTCTACTAATTCTCTTCCTATACCTTTTCCCCTTGCAGTTTTAGCTACCCCAACAAGGGGGATTTGCCCCTTTTTATCCAAAGTTATAAACCCAAGAATCCTCTTTCTCTCTTCCCAGACTACTACCATATCGCCAAATTTCCCATGTAATGTATTTTTAACCCACTCCTTATAAATATTATCCGCTTTTTCTTTTGGAATAACAGGATCATGATAATACCTTGTTGCATTAAATACCTCTCCTACAGTTTTTAATAGCGTTGGCAGATCATTTTTCGTTGCTATTCTAATATGCTTATTCCTATTATGTTTTCCAAGATCAGTCACTGTTTCTAAGGTAATAAGTCCATCTACCAATATATAGCCACACTTCCCTAAAGCATGTATAGTAGGATAATTATTTGCATTCACTCTGTATGTCGCATATTTGATATTGTTCTCTTTTAAGCTTTTATTGAGTTCATGAATATTTTGAAGAATATTATGATCTCCTCCGGTTGTCTCAATCTTGATAATTTTAGCGACATTATATCCTAAAACCTTTGTATCGAATTTCGATAACTTCCAAGAATAATTCATAATCTCATATGTTAACTTTATTTGCTCTTATTGCAATTTGAATATATCCTGGTGTTGAGATGTTCTTCTCCATTTTTTTCTCAACCCATGAAATATGCGGCATTTTCATGCCAAGTATATGCTTAAAAAAATAAAAGCAAAGTGCGTAAAATGAACTAAAAAACGATCCAGTTTGTATGATTTTTTCAATCTTAAAATTTGCATCTTGTAACATATTAGTCAATTGATCCTTAGTATAATGCCTGTGTCCGGTAAGCCAGTAAGCTGGGTCTAGTAAATCGCTCCAAAAGTT
>JBBTXK010000129.1:0-11116 GCA_038062315.1 Patescibacteria group bacterium | reverse complement strand
ACATCTTCCTCATAGAGAACTAATTCACCTTTTTTAGTTGCCTGAACCACTTGTTTCATACTTTCAAAAGATTTTACTCCTGCTTCCTCCTGATATGTTCTCTGTCGCCATTCAGGAAATGAGCTAACAAAATACTTAAGGAGGAAATCTCTGTGGGTAAATGCTTGTTGCCAATCTCCTTGTGCAATAAATCGTACAATAGGTCGAAACACCTGCATAAACTCCTCACCCTGATCAAATGCTCTATTTTTTATAAAGGCAATATCCAACAGTAGTTGTACTTGTTTTTCGTCTAGTCCATTTTGTTCTGCGACTCTTTTTATAGTTCCTAATCCTTCTGCGATAAACGCTTGATGCCTTCTTATATCATAGGTTTGTTTCACGGTGTTTTGTAAATTCGTCTCTAAGTATTCACGACTTGCTACTCCACCATATAATTGACTCTTTTGCAGAAGTTTTTTTGCATCCTCAACCCCAGATATTTTGGCGACCTGTATTATATATGCAACAGCCATTATTTCAGCAGATGGAGAATCTAATGGTATTTCACCAGTTTTGACTACGTTGGTAAACCTCCGATCAAACCCAGGGTGTCTACCATAAGCAAATCTTTGGGATGTGGGAGGATACAACGCAATAGCATATTCAAAAGCACCAAGACGAGGGTTTGCATAATAGGTTGATTCAAGAATCCGATTGGCAGGTATTTTTTTACCACTACTTGGAACTGTAAGATATACCCTTTCACCCTCAGCAAATAAACTACTAGAAGGAAGTGATACGAAATCCGACTTAGCTGACTCTAATGATGTTGTAACTAAACCAGCTTCTGCAGGAAATTGATCCTTAAGAGCTTTCTCAATCTTACCTAGCCCAAATGTAATACTTTCTTGGCAATACCTTACAGTTGACTGTGCAAAA
Organism: Patescibacteria group bacterium; assembly: GCA_038062315.1. Lineage (GTDB taxonomy): Bacteria > Patescibacteriota > Microgenomatia > Levybacterales > UBA12049 > JACOXT01. The sequence goes on along the minus strand of JBBTXK010000129.1, from coordinate 10,195 downwards.
TCTGGCCCTGAAGGAGTACGTTTTAATAAGTCGTTAATGCGACTATTTATATTTTGTGGTTGTACTTCTCCTGTTTCTGCCATACCCTGGGAAGATTATATACCAAGTCTATCTTTAAATTCAATACCGATGTAGACTACCGATATGGGATCGGTGTAGATACGATGAAGTGATTAAGAGGGCAATCTTTGTGTTTGCAGGAAGCTTTACAATAAGTTCTGCCATAGGCAATCATGCGGTTGGTAAAATCAAGCCATTCCTTTTTTGGAAGTATTTTCATAAGATCTTGTTCAATCTTGTTTGGATCATTGTTGTTTGTCAATCCAAAAAGGCGAGAGAGTCTGGTTACATGGGTGTCAACTGCAATTCCGACGACTTTGTCATATAATCTGCCCAAAATAATATTGGCTGTTTTTCTGCCAACACCTGGAAGTTCAATAAGTTCTTTCATAGAATTAGGAATCTTACCAGCATATTTTTCATCAATTATTTTTGCAGTCTTTTTAATAAATTTTGCTTTTTGTCTGAATAGTCCAAGCTTACTTAAATCTTTTTCTAAATCTTTTAAATTCGCATTTTCGTAATCATTGATTGTTTTGTACTTTTTAAAGAGCTTTTTGGTAACCTCATTAACTTTCTTATCCGTATTTCTTGCAGAAAGAATCACTGCAACCAAAAGTTCAAAAGGGGTTTTGTAATTAAGGATTGTTTTGGGATTAGGGAAAAACTTCTTGAGTGCGATTACAATTTGCTTTGCCTTTTTCTTTTTATCTTCCATGGGCGAATTATACTATAAAACCAAGTTCAAAAATTTACCCCTTGACTTTTGACAATGATGTGTGGTATAAAATTAACACTCTATAAATAAAAAATAGTTAGGGCGATGCACCTTGTGTGTGTTTTTTTTGTTGGTATATAGAGCCTGCAGTACACATTCATAAATGCCGAAGACTGATAACAAAATTGATAAGGTAAGAGATAACTGGGGTAAGGATTTTGCTTATTTGCCAAAGCTAGATCTTCTTTCCATACAGAAGAATTCGTATAAATGGTTTATCGAGAAAGGGATCGGCGAAATTCTTAATGAAATATCCCCCATTGATGATTTTACAGAGAAAAATTGGAGATTAATACTTAGAAGCTACAGAATAGGCAGACCAATTATCATTCCTGAAACTGCGCTTTCAAAAGGGTTGATATACGATGCTCCACTCTATGTAAAAACAACTCTTATCAATAAAAAAACAAATGGAACAATAGATCAGGAGGTTTTTTTGGGCGATATTCCCCAGATTACAAAAAGAGGAACATTTATTATAAATGGGGTTGAGCGAACAGTAGTTAGTCAGCTCGTTCGTTCTCCTGGAGTCTTTTTTACGGCAATACAAGATACTTCCACTGGTAAGAAATTATTCACAGCAGAGATAAGACCAATTCATGGATCATGGCTTGAATTTTCTACCACTAGACACGAAACAATAACAGTTAAAATTGATAGAAGAAGAAAATTTTTGGCAACGACATTTTTGCGGGCTATTGGAATTTCAAGTAACGAGGAAATAAAAGAGATTTTTAAGGAAGCAGAAGACACTTCTTTCATAGATAATACTCTGCAAAAAGATGATACCATGAACACAAAAGACGCCATAATTGAGATATTCAAAAAAATGCATCCCGGAGAGCCAATTGTTTTTGAGAAAGTTAAAGAAAATTTCGATGGACTATTTTTTAATCCTAGGCGTTATGATTTGGGCGAAGTTGGCAGATATAAAATTAATAAAAAACTCAAGAGCTTACCAGGTTTTTCAGAAAGCGTGGTGCACATTTTAACTAGAGAAGATATCATAGGAACAATTGCTTATTTAATAAAATTGGCGCAGGGTTATGATGGAGTTGATGATATTGACAGTCTTGCCAATAGACGGGTTCGAAGAGTAGGGGAACTAGTTGCAACAACAGCATTTAGGGTTGGAGCATTAAGACTCGAACGCAGCATCAAAGAACGAATGAGCTTGATTGCGCCAGACAATCTTCCTTCGATAGGCAGCCTTATAAATGCGAAGCCGATCATGGCTTCAATTAATGAATTTTTTAGGACATCTCAGCTCTCAACAATATTAGATCAGACAAATCCTCTTTCCGAAGTCGATAACCTAAACCGTTTGACCGTGATGGGGACTGGAGGCATTTCTCGTGAGAGAGCAGCCTTCTCGATAAGAGATATCAACAGCTCTCAATATGGAAGGATTTGTCCTATTAGAAGCCCAGAGGGTCCAAATATTGGTTTAGTTACTTATTTGGCTCTCTATTCCAAGGTAAATGAGTATGGGTTTCTGGAAAGTCCTTATCGAAAGGTCGTTAAAATCAAGAGAGGAAAAGAGACAATTATTAAGGCAACAGACGAAATCGTTTATTTGGCCGCAGACGACGAAAGGCAATTTCATATTACTCATGCGGGATTATTAGTAGAGAATGTTATAAGACAGGAGCGTGTTCCTGTCAGATATCAAGGCGGATTTAAGGAGATTGAAAAAGAAAAAGTTGATTTTGTTGATATTGTCCCAAGGCAAGTGGTAGGTACCTCTGCGTCTCTTATTCCATTTGTTTCTCATGATGAAACCAATAGGGCACTTATGGGCACTCACATGCAGTGTCAGGCAGTGCCATTGGTTTCCCCAGAGAGCCCGGTAGTTGGTACGGATATGGAGAAAACAATCGCGGAAGTTATGGGCAGAGTAGTTAGGGCTCCCTTTGATGGAGAGATAACATACGCAGATGCTAATAAGGTAACAATTATAGACAGCAAAAACGGTGAAGAGGAAACATATTATATAGAATCATTTAAGAGAACATCGCAGGCAACTTCTTACACGCAGAAAGCTGTAGTTCTTGAAGGACAAAAAGTGAGGAAAGGAGACCTATTAATTGATGGTCCATCGTCGGATAAAGGCGAGTTGGCTTTGGGACAAAATTTATTAATTGCGTATGCGTCTTTGGATGGATTGGGGTACGAAGACGCGGTTGTTATCTCAGATAGGCTTGTTCGGGAAGATGTACTTTCTTCAATTCATATTGAGAAACATGAGGCTTCTGTTGTTGAAACTAAACTAGGGCCTGAGGAAACAACAAGAGATATCCCAAACGTTTCTGAAGAAGATCTCGCAAATCTTGATGAAGATGGGATAATTGTTGTTGGATCAGATGTTGTACCGGGAGATATACTTGTTGGTAAGATAGCTCCAAAAGGAGAAACAGAGCTGACAGCAGAGGAAAGACTTCTTAGGGCAATTTTCGGTGAACAAGCAAGGGAGGTAAGAGACACATCATTGAGGATGCCGCATGGCGAACGAGGTACAGTTATAAGCGTTCAGATACTGGATAGAAAAAAGGGAGATGAATTAGAGCCGGGAACTTTAAGAAAAATTATTATTGAGGTCGCGCAATTTAGACATGTTGTGGTTGGAGATAAGCTTGCGGGAAGGCATGGAAACAAGGGGGTCATTTCTAAAATACTGCCGGTAGCGGATATGCCTTATCTTTCCGATGGCACGCCGATTGATATTGTGATTTCACCAATCAGCGTACTAGCTCGTATGAATTTAGGGCAGCTTTTGGAAGCTCATCTTGGGTGGGCATGTTCAAAGCTTAATCAAAAAGTAGGAATTCCTGTTTTTGAAGAGGTTGGCGAGGAAAGAATCGTTGCCTCATTGAAAAAGGCTAATCTCCCGCAAGACGGCAAGGCAATCTTGTACGATGGCAGAACTGGAGAGCCCTATGATAATCCTGTTGTTGTTGGAGTGGAATATATTATGAAACTTATTCACATGGTTGAAGATAAAACTCACGCACGATCTACTGGTCCGTATTCTTTGGTTACCCAGCAACCATTGGGCGGTAAGGCTCAGATGGGAGGGCAGCGTTTGGGAGAAATGGAAGTTTGGGCGCTTGATGCGCATAGAGCAAGATATACTCTTCAGGAGATGCTGACAATAAAATCTGATGATGTTGTGGGGCGCGCTAAGGCATTTGAAGCAATTGTTAAGGGAATTGATATTCCAACCCCTCGAGTTCCCGAATCATTTAAAGTATTGATAAAAGAACTTGCTTCACTAGGACTTAATATTTCTCCTATTGGAGCAACAGTCGCAGAAGTAGTTCCTTCCCCCGAGAATAAAATTGAAGAGAAAGTAGAAAAAGATGCACTGGAAATGCAGAAAGAGCTGAACGCGACAGAATCAGATGTTGGAAGCGGAGACAAAATAAATATAGCTTAGGTAACTATGATTAACAATCTAGATAAGAAAAATAAAGATATTACAATCCTGGATTTTAAAGCGCTGAAGATCTCACTGGCATCGCCCCAAGATATATTGGCCTGGTCATATGGAGAGGTGACAAAGCCCGAGACGATTAATTATCGAACTTTAAGGCCTGAAAAAGACGGGCTTTTCGATGAAAGAATTTTTGGTCCTACAAAGGATTGGGAATGTTACTGCGGTAAATACAAGAGGATTAGATATAGAGGAATAGTGTGTGATAAATGCGGGGTTGAAGTGACTCTTTCAAGAGTTAGACGTGAGAGAATGGGACACATAACGCTTGCTTCGCCTGTTGCGCATGTGTGGTTTTTCAAAGGATCGTCTTCTCCTCTCTCTTTGCTTTTGGATATGTCTCAGAAGAATTTGGAATCTGTTATATATTACGCTTCATACATGGTTATTAATATTGATGAGGAAAAAAAGAAAGAGGCTCTTGAGACTTTTTCTAAATCTGTGGAAAAAAAGAAGCAAGGTATAAAAGAGAATATGGAACAAGAAGAAAAAAAATTGAATGCAGAAATTAACCAGAAGAAAAAAGAAGCAGACAGGGGTAAAAATTTGCAGAAAGGACTAATTGAGCAGGAATTGGATCTTTTGGGCAGACAAAGACACGTTGCGCTTTCGGAAAGGTTTAGTGAAGAGGGAAAGAAGCTTGACGAAATTTTTGAGGCGCTTTCCAAGCTTTTGAGGAGTTTGAATGTAGGTACTGTACTTTCTGAAGATGAATATCTTAAGATTTTGGAATACGATATTCCGGTTTTCTTTACAATTAAAACAGGAGCGGAAGGTCTTTTAGAGCTGTTGGGGAAAATTAACATCGACTCTCTTATATCTGCCCTTAGGAAAGAAACAGAGAAAGCTAAAGGGCAGAAATATCTTAAATTAATTAAAAGACTAAGGTTAATAGAGTCTATTCGTAAGGCAAAAATTTTACCGACTTATATGCTGCTTTCGGTTCTTCCTGTTATCCCTCCAGACCTTCGGCCTATGGTTCAGCTATCTGGCGGAAGATTTGCTACATCTGATTTAAATGATTTGTATAGAAGAGTTATAAATAGAAACAATAGGTTAAAACATCTTATCTTACTTGGAGCTCCTCAAATAATTCTTAAAAACGAAAGAAGAATGCTTCAGGAAGCAGTGGATTCTCTAATAGATATTTCCCAACGGGCGAGTCAGGTTACTTCAACTCCTCTCCGTTCTTTATCTGACATGCTTCGCGGAAAACAGGGAAGGTTCAGACAAAACCTTTTGGGCAAAAGAGTTGATTATTCAGGCCGCTCTGTAATTGTCGTTGGTCCTCAGCTTGGCCTTTCGCAATGCGGGCTTCCCAAAGAAATGGCCCTTGAAATGTTTAAGCCCTTTGTGCTTAGAGAAGTAATAGTAAGAGGATTTTCTCCAAACATAAAGTCTGCAAAACGATTTATTGAAAAAAGACCGCCTGAAGTTTTCGATATTCTAGAAGAAATAACAAAAGCCCATCCAGTTTTACTTAATCGCGCTCCGACTTTACATAAATTAGGCATTCAGGCATTTTATCCAATTCTGATAGAGGGCTCTGCGATTGCACTTCATCCGTGCGTTTGTGCAGGTTACAATGCGGATTTTGATGGAGATCAGATGGCTGTTCATATCCCTTTATCTAAAAAAGCTCAAGAAGAAGCGATAAATCTTATGATGCCAAGACGCAATCTCCTAAAACCTGCGGATGGAGGAGCAATTACTCTTCCCAATAAAGAGATGGCCGTTGGAATATATTATTTGACAAGTATAGATGAGGGGATTGAAAAAGGAGAGCTTTCTATATTTAAAGACATAAACGATGCATTATTGGCTTATGATATTAAATCCATAAAGCTTAGGGAGAAAATTTTAGTTAGAATTAACGATAAAAAAGAAGAAACAACTGTTGGAAGGATTTTGTTAAATGAAGCTCTTCCCTCATCTTTTGAATTTATCAACAAATCAGTTAATGCGTCTGGAATAAAAGAAATAGTAACAGAGGCGATTAGCAACTGTTCTCCAAATGAGGTAGAGAAGTTAATTGACGCAATTAAGTCTCTAGGATTTCATGGAGCGACCATTTCTGGTATTTCAGTTTCAGTATTTGATAACGAGATGATTAAAGAAAGAAAAAGCCTTATAGAAGAAGCTGACGAAAAGGTATTTGAGATAGAGAATGATTATCAAAAAGGACTCATAACAAACGACGAAAGGAAAAGGTTAGCAAATGATATTTGGCTGAGTACGACAGACAATGTTGCAGATCTTACTTGGAAAAATCTAAATGCCACAAATGTTATAAGACTTATAATTGACTCTGAAGGAGCAAGAGCAGGCAAAGAACAACTAAAACAGCTTTCAGCTATGAAGGGGCTAATTTTAGATCCTTTAGGAAAGATTGTTGAGCTTCCGATAAAATCTAATTTTAGAGAAGGACTGTCTATATTTGAATACGTTGCATCAGCTAGGGGCTCTAGAAAAGGACTAACAGACTCAGCCTTAAAAACCGCGAACGCCGGATATTTGACAAGACGTTTGGTTGACGCATCGCATGATGTAATCATAAAGGAAGAGGATTGCGGAGTAAAGGAAGGAATTGTGATAAAAAGGAGTGAAGGAGATAGGATAGCTACTTTTTTTCAGCGGATTTTAGGAAGAGTTATCGTTACGGATGCCGTTTCAAAAAAGAGTAAAAAAGTGATAGTTAAGGAAAATGAGGAAATAACAGAAGAGGCTGCAAAAAAGATTGTTGATAGTGATGTTGAGGAAGTAGCTGTTAGGTCAGCAATTACTTGTAAACTAGAATACGGAATTTGCGCCAGATGTTATGGCTGGGATTTCAGCACGCGAAAAAGAGTTGAGCTTGGTGTGCCAGTTGGCGTGATTGCTGCCCAGTCAATCGGAGAGCCGGGCACTCAGTTGACAATGAGAGTAAGGCATTTCGGCGGAGTTGTTATGTCAGACGTTACCCAAGGATTACCAAGGGTTGAGGAGCTTTTTGAAATGAGAACTCCAAAAGCTCTTTCTCCAATTTCTGAATTTTTGGGCAGAGTAAAAATTGAAACTACACAGGATGGACACCTTTTGAGCATAAAAAGTATTAAGATCAAGCCGCCTCAAGAACAAGAATTCTTTTTACCCTTAACAGCAACATTGAGCGTTGCGGATGGCGATGAAGTAGGACCAGGAACGCAACTTGCAGAAGGGTATATTGATCCTAAAGAGATACTTAAGGTTAAAGGACTTATTGAAGCTCAGCGCTATATTATACTTGAAGCTCAAAAAGTTTATGAATCGCAGGGAATTGCTATTAACGATAAGCATTTTGAAGTAGTTTTGCGTAAGATGTCTGATAAGGTTTTGGTTGAGACAGTGGGAGACACCGCGCTTATTCCTGGAGCCTTCATAACTAAGACAAGGTTTGAGGATATAAATGTCGAGATACTCTCACAAGGAGGCGAGCCAGCAACTGCAAGACAGACAATTCTTGGAATTACAAAGTCGGCTCTTTATTCTGATTCTTGGCTTTCTGCTTCTTCTTTCCAGGAGACAACAAGGGTTTTAACTGAGGCGGCTTTGGAAGGACGGGAAGATTGGCTAGTTGGACTTAAGGAAAACGTAATTATTGGCAGACTTATACCAGTTGAAGGAAAACCCCCAGATGAGGTATAATATGCAAGTTAAAAGTTAAAAATTAAAAGTCAAAAATTAAGGTGTTGCTTCGCAACAATTTTTAAAATTTCCTTAACTTTGAATTTTGCATTTTGACTTTTGAATTTGAGCGAACGTTAGTGAGCGATTATGCCGACTTTATCACAGCTTTCCAAAAGGGGAAGAGTAAGGAAAACTAAAAAGAGTAGGTCTGGAGCCTTAAGAAGGCTTTTTAACGCGAAGGACCGAATATACAAAAATATTGTAGCTCCTCAAAAACGGGGGGTGGTTACTTTGGTTAAGACAATGACTCCTAAAAAACCAAACTCAGCGCTTAGAAAAGTCGCTCGCGTTAAGCTTTCGAATAAAATGGAGGTTACTGCTTATATTCAAGGCATAGGACACTCGCTTTCAGAGCATGGAATAGTACTTGTCCGCGGAGGAAGAGTTAAAGATCTTCCGGGAGTAAAATATCACATTGTTCGGGGAAAACTTGATCTTTTGGGAGTTGTGGGAAGAAAAAGATCAAGAAGTAAATACGGAGCAAAACGAGACCAGATGGGAGGAGCACCAAGGGTAGTTGCTGGAGTAAAACCTGCGGCTCCGGCGACAGCAGCATAATTTTCAATTTGAAATTTGAAATTTGACCCATTCGATAAACTCAGGGTCATCCTGAACTTGTTGAATGGATGAAATCAAATCTTAATGTTTAAAACATTTAAAATTAAATAATTTAGAATATGAGACATAAGCAAGCGCCAAGAAGGGAAATAAAAGAAGATTTAGTTTACAAAAATAAATTAGTTGCAAAGTGCATTAACTATCTTATGCGTGATGGCAAGAAAACCGTTGCCCAAGAAGTACTGTATAGCTCTTTTGGTATTCTTTCAAAGAAAAATCAAGATCCGATTTCTATTTTTGAAAAAGCAATTGCCAATGTTGGGCCAAAGCAGGAAGTAAAAGCAAAAAGAGTAGGAGGAGCCTCTTATCAAATACCAATGGAAGTAAGAGGAGAAAGAAAAGTATCTCTTGCCATAAGATGGATTGTTGATGCCGCAAGAAAACGCTCTAACAAAGATTACCGTGTTTTTGAGGAAAAATTGGCAGCAGAATTATTAGATGCTTCTAATTCTCAGGGTGAGGCAGTTAAGAAAAGAGATTCGGTCCTTCGCATGGCCCAAGCGAATCGAGCATTCAGCCACTTCAAATGGTAAATCTTTCTACTATAGAGTAATTCCGAGGATTTTGTCGTTGATTTCGATTTTGTTAACTACATCTATTCCTTTTGTTACGATCCCAAAATTAGTATATTGACCGTTAAGCCAGGAGGCATCGGTTTTGGTGATAAAAAATTGAGCGTCATTTTGTACTTTTCCATCGCCGCGACTGGCAACTCCCAAAGAACCAACGATAAATGGTTTGGTGTTAAATTCAACCGGCATGTTTCCTCCGCCAGTCCCATTTCCCAAAGGATCTCCGCCTTGAATTACCCAATCCTCTACCCTATGAAAGACAAGGTTATTATAAAATCCACTTTTGGCTTTTTGTAGAAAATTGGCAACAGTATTTGGTGCATCAGTAGAATACAAAGAAACCTCAATATCGCCTTTTGCGGTTTTGATAACTGCAGTTTTAGGCATTGTCTCAGGAGACAGAGGAAAATTAGATGGGGAGGGAGAAATTGTATTTACAGCTTGAAAAGTAGGAGAAGGATTTTGAGTAGGAGTGACAGACAAGGATGGCACACTTGCTAAGTTGTTATTTTCTTTGCCATAGTTAAAAACAAGAACTAAAAATAATCCAAGAAAAACCAAAACACCAAATATAACAATTTTATCCATGTTTGTTATTGTATCACAGTTACGTTTTACAGGACATATTATTCTAATGGCAATGTTTTGGTAATCCTGCTATTGCGTAGAGTAATATTTTCCATTACATTTTAATTAGTGAGATTATTCTTTCGTAGTCTTGTTGTATATTTTCTTTTTATTATTCCTGTAATCTATTTTGTTCCTGTATCTTTTGCCGATACGACTCCATTCAGAAGCGCTAGTATTGTTACATCTGATGGGTTTTTGTCCTACACAAATCTTGAGAATTGTTCGATTACTGACGGGAAGACATGCGATCGGGCAACGGAGCTTCATTCTGGACATTTGCACTTTAGGGATTTTGGTAATTATAGTGATTTTGGAATACCTCAAGGATCAAAGATTACC
>JBBTXK010000128.1:11688-16016 GCA_038062315.1 Patescibacteria group bacterium | reverse complement strand
TTCAAAACCCTGAGGCTAAAAAAATTAAACTTTTTCGTGTAAACTTACACTTTGTATGAGACACTGGCCTTCGCATGTCCATTGCCTGGTGTCTAAATCATAGGTTACAGCGCTCGCCGGTGGAACCTTGCTACTGGAACCCGGAGCCGGCCAACCAAGGTCCCATCCATCTTGAGACGCGGGATCCTTTATATAATTTACCCAGCCACATTTCTTTTTTGGATCATCTTCAGAGCAACGACCAGCGAGGGAAACAACCGGTGGGCCACCCCAAAGAACTGGGCAATTAACAATCGGTATGCAGCCTCCAATCTTAAACGGCCGGAGGTTGTCTTCATTACAGCCTGGCTCGTTATCATGACAACGGACCCAGATCGTCTCGACGTCTATCTTCAAAGGGTTAGTACCACCCCCCAGTATCTCAATGAGACCCGACAAGAAGCCAGTATCAAAGATGCAAGGAACTTCGCTGGGGGGATCAGAGGGTGTCCTCAGTCTTGTATAGGTGACTACCACGTCAACAGAGCTTTCACTGCGATCAATTGATTCGCCAGGACATTCAATGAGACCTCCTATTGGGACCGCAACGGCTTCTGCTTTGCTAGAAGCACTCTGAACGTTGCCATGAGAAAAAATGAAAAGGCCAAATAGCAGAAAAGGGAGCAGAATCTTCGCCGAGAGCTCTACATAGTTTCTATTCCTCACGCTCACCTCTTAACTGAAAGGATCGGTTGTGTATCTTTATTTGGCGATTTAGCTTGACTTAGTATGATATAATTACTTTATGCAGTTTTATAGAAAGCGACTGTTTCCTATTCTCATCATTTCATTGGCTCTATTGATACCTATTGCCGTGTATGTCAGGTATTGGTGGACTAACGTCCGTATACCATCAGGCTGGATCAGATACACTAATACACAAGGCTACCGATATTCATTTGCGCATCCTAAAGAATGGAAAGTAGTAGAGTGCGGCGATATGGGAGTGATTCTTGTAAAGAAGCGCGTTAACAAATGTTATTTTCCTCTCGAGGCGTCAAGGGAGTATCTTGACAACCTCTACTTTCAGCTGTTTCTCCCTGGGCACCACAATCTTGTAAATACTGCGACTGACTACAAAAACTTCGTGTGGCCTGACAAGTTGACGAATTGGAGCACCGCTGGTTGGTACCGAAAAGACTGGGAATTGTTGGGATATGGGTGGATTGGGAGTCCTAACCCGATAATTCCTGTCGCCCCTATAGTGGGGTTGGGGTCTGAAGCAAGGCTTACTATAGGGTACATTTACGCCTCGCACCACTCTTCGGAGTTCGGGAAAATCTTGAATTCGTTTCGACACGAAAACTAAGCCCCAGTCCAGCTTCACACCAGCCCGAAGCGAGCGGTCTAAGTATACATTGTAAGTTTACACGATTTTTGTAAAAAAAATTAGCCTCAAATTTTTACATTTTTCAAAACCCTGAGGCTAAAAAAATTAAACTTTTTCGTGTAAACTTACATTCTTATCCTCATTGTCCGAAGATTAATACTTACATTGAAAGATACAATAGGACTATTCAGGAAGAGTTCATAGATAACAACTTAGAAGTTATCCATGACAAACAATTGTTCGATCAAAAACTGGCAGATTACCTAATCTGGTACAACTCTAAAAGACCTCATAAATCATTAGGTCTTAAAAGTCCATTGCAATATCTTATTGAGAAAAGAGGTATGTCGCAAAAGTCCTTGACTTATACATCGTATTGCAAAAAATAGACAGAGTTGATATTATAGACGTATTATGGAAGAAGGTTCATTTCAGCCGCCTCTTGGTCAAGTCAAATATTCTGACTCATCTTCTAACAAATCAAAGAAGTTTTTGTTTTTATTTGTCTTTTTGATCCTTCTTGTCGGAGTAGGTTTTTTAACAACAAAATATTTTCTGGGGGGAGAAAAGGAAGCAAGATCTTTAACCATCGAACCCACTCCAACTGAATATCAGTTTCCAACAGATGGGCCGACAGCCCATCCAACACCTCAGGCTACTCCTACTGCCAGTCTAAAGCCGAAAGCGACTACAAAACCGACTGCAAATCCAGTTGACTCGTCGGGATTGGACAGAAGCGCACTTAATGTCGAGGTACAAAATGGTAATGGTGAGACAGGTGTTGCATCTAAGGGATCAGATGTTCTTAAAAGCTTAGGTTATAATGTGACAGCAACTGGCAACGCAGACAATTTTGATTATCAGAACGTGACCATTCAGGTTAAAAGCACAAAAAGTAAATATTTAGATCTTCTTAAAAAAGACTTAGGATTTAGCTACACAATCGGGACTACCTCTGCGGATTTATCATCCTCCTCAACAGCCGACGCCTTAGTGATTATTGGAAAATAATCTATTTTAAAGGGTATTCTTTAAGATGGAAGACGTATTCCCCCTTTATTTTTTGAAGTAATTTTTTATCTGCAGTATAAAAAGGAATTTTTAAGTAGTCTGCTAGCACTACATATGAAGCATCATAAAAAGTGATATCCAATGAATCTGCTTTTTCAAATGCATCTTTAAATAATTCCTTTGAGGAATAAGTAATAAATTCAGCATGAGTAAACTTTTCGTAAACTGTTTTTGCTTTCCCTGAATCTATTCTCAAACTTTTTACAGAACTTTTCAAAACATTTCCTACTTCATAGAAAAATAGTACAGGAATTGAAATCATTATCTTTTTTTCAGTAAAGTCTTTTTTAATTTTAAGAGATTCGTTACTGGATTCTTCTTCAGGGAAAAACCACTTTAATGCTACAGAGGAGTCAATAATAATGTCTGTATTCACTTTTGATCTTTCTTATTTTGTTCAAGAAGTTTTTGAAGGTTTACTTTTCTCCTGCCTAGGCTTTGGCGAAATGTGTCTATAGCTGCCATTGCTTCTTGATGGCGATCTATGTCTGTAATATATCTAAAGCCTTTTATTAGAGTATCGTTTATTACTTTCTGCAGGCTTGTATTTCTTTGCAACGCAAGCAATCGAGACTGATCAAAAAGATCCTTTCTTATGCGGACAGTTGTTCGTACAGTAGCATTCATAATGATTAAATAATAGCATCTTGTCATCAAGATGTCAAGAATGATTATTCTTGATGATTTTAGGGAAAAATTCCACTTGTAATCGTAGGGAGACAGTGTTATATTCATATTATGATTAACGTATCGGAACTCGAAAAAAGGCCAATTCAGAAAATTGACATAACCCCTTTAGCAACAGATGAACAAGTTATCGGATTTTTTCAAAACCAAATAGAATATTGCAGAATACCCGCCGTGTCGCCAATTCATGCTCCACATTTTGGTGCACAAGCAGGCCTGTTGCATTTATCGCAAGAAGAGTTTTCCTTGATTGAAGCAGATTTTGATTATCAGCTTCATATATATCCACAGAAAAAGGTGGAAAAAAGACACGGTCAAGAGCTGTTATTTAGAGTTATGAAAGCTTATGGGTTTGATGATGCAAAAAGATTCGAAGAAGATAATATAACAGTTAATCCTGATGGAACAACAAGAGAGATTATTCTTTATCCAAGTCAAACCATAGAAAAACTTGTGTTTCAGCGAACAAGAGATTTTATTACAGAGACAGGAGAGACAACTGATGTCCGGTGGCATGCTCGAGAGCATCACAGTGGGTGGAAAGCAGATATTCGGGGGTTATTTCGTAAAAATCCAAAGCCCCAAATGAAACTCGATTAAGTATTCAAAGATTTCCCCTGAGTAATTATCTTCTGGTATAATAATGCTTATGGAAATTATTCCTGGGATATTAGAGAAAGAGTGGGGGGAGATTGAGAGGAAGATTAATCTTGTTAGGTCTTTTGCAAAATCCATACACATAGATATTATTGATGGGAAATTTGCTCCTAACATCACCTTTCTTGATCCTACCCCATTTGCCAAATACACTCATTCGGCGGCCTCAGGGCGAGCTATTTTATTTGAAGCGCATCTTATGGTTGAGGATCCCATTATCTATCTTAAACCATTTGCAGATGCTGGCTTTAGAAGATTCTTGGGGCACATCGAAAAAATGTCGGATCAAGAAGAATTCGTAGCCCAAGGACAACTGTTGGGAGAAGTTGGTCTTGCGATTGACGGGCCAACGCCTCTTGACTCTGTTAAGGCTCCTTACGGTGATTTAGACTGTATCTTAGTTATGACAATAAAGGCAGGGGAGTCAGGGCAGGCGTTTACGCCAGAATACTTAGAGAAGGTAAAGATCATGAAACAATCTATGAAACAAGACGGGTACCAGACGGTAACCCGTCAAGTTCAGGACATAGTTTGGGATGACACG
>JBBTXK010000128.1:0-11678 GCA_038062315.1 Patescibacteria group bacterium | reverse complement strand
CAGAATACTTAGAGAAGTTAAAGATCATGAATCAGTAAAATCATGATAAGGATGACACGAATAAATTCATGAAAGTTGAGGTTGACGGTGGTATAAATAACCAGACAATCATTCAGGCAAAAAATGCAGGAGCAACGCGTTTTGTAGCGAATAGCTTTATTTTTAAAACAGATTCTTCGGACGCCTTGAGTGCGGAAAGTAAATTTAACCTTCTTCATAATCTTGTCAAGGTGTAACCTTGGAGTATGGTGGGAATAGATCTAGTAAACCTATCAGAATTTAAAAAACGTTTTAGAAGTATTTCTTTGGAAAAGACATTTCTGCCTATAGAGCTGTCGGAGAACCTAAAGCCTGAAAGTTTGGCCGGAGTTTTTGCTGCAAAAGAAGCATTTTTCAAAGCACTTGGCGCAAAAGAAAATTGGCTGGATGTATGGATAGAGAAAGATGCCAAAGGAAAGCCTTCTCTTAAATCAAGTCTACTTAAAGCTAATCAAAAGGCACAAATAAGTATTTCTCATTCTGGGGATTACGCTATTGCTATAGTATTTTTAGACTTATAATATGCAAACGTTATTAGATCTTTTAAAAACCTTTAGGGATTCGAATAACCAGATTTTTATATATAGAACTGGCTTTAGAAGATTCTCTTTTACATATAGACAGATTTATACCCTTTCTCTAAAAATGGCAAAGTTTCTTGAAGAAAAAAATATTGGGAAAGGCGATAGGGTAGCTCTGTGGGCAGGAAATAGTCCTTGGTGGGCAGTCTGTTTTTTTGGGATTATCGCAAGAGGGGGGATAGTTGTTCCAATAGACTTTATGTCAGGCAAAGAGAGGGCAGATACAATAACCAGACTCTCCGGCGCAAAATTGATTATTCAAAGCAACTACAAATTGGAAAAACTTACGAATGTAGATTCAGTAACCATAGAAAACCTCCAGTTTCTGCTTGAAAAGCTAAACACTTTCTCGAGGCTGCCTGTACTTACCCCCAAAGATATTGCAGAGCTTGTTTATACCTCCGGCACAACAGGAAATCCTAAAGGAGTTATCCTTACTCATAAAAATATTACAACAAATATTCTACAGGCATATAACCATATTGTTATTAAATCAAGATTTACCTTTTTATCACTGCTGCCTTTGTCTCATATGTTTGAACAAACAGTCGGATTCCTAACGCCTTTATATAGAGGAGATATTATTGTTTATCTTGGTATTCTTAAACCCTCAGCGATAATGGATGCTTTGAAAGAGGAGGAAATTAATGTTATGGGGACAGTTCCCCGCTTACTCGATCTTCTTAAAAATACCATAGAAAGAGATTTAGAATCCAAAAAATTAAAAACAATCTTTCAAATATTAATTAAATGTGTAGAGAACAAGTCTATTGGAGTTAAAAAAATACTTTTTTTTCCTATCCATAAAAAATTTGGGAAACATTTTACCATGTTTATTTCCGGAGGATCAGCCTTAAACATTGAAACTGCTAAATTTTGGAAGAATATTGGCTTTGTTGTAGTTGAAGGATATGGATTAACAGAATGTTCTCCAATACTTTGCGCAAACACGCTTGAGGAACAAGTTTTAGGATCAGTTGGAAAGCCAGTGAAAGGTGTGAAAATAAAAATTCAAAACGGAGAAATTTTGGCTAAGGGAGAAAATATATTTTCAGGCTACTGGCAAAACGAGAAAGAAGCAAAAAGAGCTTTTGACAGTGATGGTTGGTTTAGATCAGGAGATATAGGAACGATGGATGCGCAGGGTAATATCTACATAAAAGGTAGAATTAAGGACGTTATAGTAACAAGCGAGGGGATTAAAGTATATCCGCAGGATTTAGAGGGAATTCTTAACTATATGCCTGGAGTAAAAGAATCATGCGTTGTTGGTTTGGACAAGGGTAAGGGAGAGATTGTTCATGCTGTTTTACTTCTAAAGCCAGGAGACTTTGACCCTAAGAAAATAATACAGTTGGTCAATGAAAAATTAGATCTACAGAATAGAATTGTGAGTTTTTCTTTATGGCCGCACTTGGATTTTCCTAAAACCACAACTTTAAAAATACAAAAATATAAAGTTTTGGAAAGCCTTAAGACTAAAACAAAAGACGCTGCAAGTTCTCCGGGAGACACCTTAACATCTCTTGTTGCAGCTCTTACTGGAAAATCCTACAAGGAGATCAAAGAAGAATCTATTTTAACAACAGACTTAGGTCTTACCTCGATATCGCGTCTTGAGCTTATTAACTACATAGAGCAAGAATTTAGAGTAGATTTGGATGACAGCATGATAAATCAAAATACAAAAGTATCAGATTTGCGCAAAATAATATCGTCTGGAGAAAAGAGCAAAAGTCTCAATAGGCTGAAATTCTTTCCAAATACGAGATACGGCATTGCAATACGAAAAGCCATTGATACAGTAATTAACTTTCCTTTTATCCGCTGCTTTTTTGATATGAAAGTAGAAGGATTAGATAATCTAAGAGGTCTTGAGCGTCCGGTAGTCTTCATAGCAAACCACACAAGCTACTTAGACCAACCGGCGATAATGTATAATCTTCCTTCAAAATGGCGATATCATACGGCAACCGCAATGCGTTCGGAATTTTTCTTTGGAGAGCATTTCGAGATACATAAAGATATTTTTAAAAAAATTGCTTTCATTTATAGTACTCTTGCACATAACTCTTTTCTTTTGCCCCAACGCAGCGGATTTAGAAAGAATCTAATTTTTATGGGCAAACTAATAGATCTTGGAGTAAATATTCTAATTTTTCCTGAAGGCACAAGGTCAAAAACTGGAAAATTACTGCCTTTTATGCCGGGACTTGGCCTTATAGTTAAAGAGCTTCAGGTACCTATAGTTCCAATTCACATTTCAGGCATGAAACATATTTACCCAAGAGGAGCAATATTGCCCAAAAGAGGGAAATGTATTGTAAGGATTGGCAAACCACTAAATTTTACTTTTGAGTCGCCAAACGAAATTGTCGAAAAATCCCATGAGAGAATAGTTTCACTTGGCACTTGACAGGGTGGGAGAAAAAGTGTGAAACTTGAGATGAGGGCCCGCCGGCCCAGAGGGAGGTGAGAAAAATGACAGAAGAAAGAATGGTTCACCCAAGTCCTGGGAAAATTTTCATGATTTTTGGCGTTTTGGCCATAGTTTATGGCATTATTAATTATCTTATGACAGCCATGAATTGGCCAGACTACTCATCATGGATTCTGGGTGGAATTATTTTGCTTTTAATATCTTGGGCAAAGCAATCAAGGCCGTAATGTTGGTCTAGGAATATAATTGCAATTGGTAAGAGACTCTGTTCCTCGTACAAAATATTCCTCTCTTCCTAAACAGTTCTTCTTTACTATATTGGGGGGGATTGCTATTTTGGTATTCCTTGAGCTTACGATAAGGTTGACCATTATATTATTCCAGATTGGGGCTGCTCCTGTGATTCCGGAGGCCAGACTTTGACTCATGGGACTGTTGTCATTATTGCCTACCCATACAGCCACTACATAATTTGGCGTATAGCCAATAGTCCAGTTATCTCTTTTGTTATCTGAAGTTCCTGTTTTAACAGAAACATCAAAGTTTGGAATATGAAGCGGCGAGTTGAGACCAAACTCCATCTCGCGGGCCTTATTATCGGAAAGAATATCGGAAATAATGAATGCGACTGCCGGATCAATTACTTGTTGTTTTGGGCTATAGTCTAGATCTTTTTTTTCTTCCAATATATTTCCAAAGGAATCGGTAAGACTAAGAATTGGGTTAAGGTCAACCCTATAACCTCCATTGGCGAAAACTCCATAGACAGTTGCCATATCTGTCATTTTTACATCTGCCCCTCCCAGAGTAATTGCCAAACCAAATCTATTGGAATCTTCCCAAGTTGTAATCCCCATTTTTTTAGCAAGAGCGATCATGGTTGGTACTCCTATTTTTGAGAGAACTTTTATTGCAGGAATATTTATAGAATTTCCTAAAGCTTGTCTTAATGTAATTTGTCCACGGAATCTGCCATCATAATTAACTGGCGAGTAGGGAGGACTGCCGGCAGATGTAAATGTGATAGGATTATCATCAAGAGTTGTCGCGGCAGTGTAGCCGTTCGCGAGTGCGGCAGCATAAGTTATGACTTTTATGCTTGACCCAGGTTGCCTTATGGCTGTAGTTACATTAAAATTCCCAATATTATCATATGAATAGTCCCGGCTTCCAACCATGGCTAAGATATCTCCATTTTTCGGATTAGTAACAATTGAGGCGCCATTTGTTAGATTCAGATATTCGTTTTTTTCTATCTCATCTGTTAAAATTTTTTGGACTATTTCTTGTGTCTTAAGATCAAGACTAGTTATTACCTTGAGCCCTCCTTTTTCAACCATTCCCAATCCATATTTTTTAGTGAGCATTTCCTTTACATACATAACAAAATGTGGGGCATGGAGGGGCGCCTGTTGGCTCGCAAATATAAGCTCTTTTTTTTGAGCTTCCTGTTTTTGCTTAGGAGTTATATATTTTAGCTCAGCCATTCTTTCCAAGACTTCAACTTGCCTTTTTTTCCACAAATTTGAAGACTCTCCAAATGGAGAATAAGTAGTTGGGGCTCGAGTGAGACCCGCCAAAAATGCGCTTTCGGGAAGATCAAGATCTTTTGTTTTCTTATTAAAATAAACTTCTGAAGCAGCTTCAACTCCCCATGCTGTTCCGCCATATGGCACTTGATTGAAATACATTTCTAGAATTTGATCTTTGGAATAAGTCTTTTCTGTCCAAAATGCCAAAATTATTTCTTTAATTTTTCTTTTAATCGTTATTTCCGGACTAAGTAAGGTTGATTTAATAAGCTGCTGGGTAATAGTTGATCCTCCTTGTAAGGGCTGTCCTGATAAATCCGCAACTGCCGCTCTTATAATTGCCAAAATATCAAATCCGTTATTGCGATAAAAATTTTTATCCTCAATTGCGATTGTTGCTTCCCGAAGATATTTGGGAATAGAGGACAAAGGCACTGCGGTTCGATTCTGACTTGCATATATTTGGTAAAGCAAAGTCCCATTTCTGTCAAATATCTTTGTAGTAAGAGGCGGCTGTCTGAGGCTTAATTGTTTGGGATTAGGCAATTCTTGCAGGAAAATGATGAAAAGCAGTGGCAGAAAAACAAAGACAAGAGAAAAGAAAGTGCCAATGATGAAATATTTCATCTTAAGACCAATAGGTAAAGGAAAAATTTTAATTTGCCTAATCTTTCTTTTTTTTCTTCTTATCCTTAAGGCAAGAGATTTTTTAATCAACATCTCAAAGCTTTCTCTAATTTTTAAGCTTTCTGTATTTAGATAGTAAAGGATCGAAAAGAGTAGCTTAAAGAATTTTTTGGTTGTTGTAGAGGCAAACTTGAATACAAATATAGTAATGTCTGCAGTATCGATAA
Source organism: Patescibacteria group bacterium (assembly GCA_038062315.1). Classification (GTDB taxonomy): domain Bacteria; phylum Patescibacteriota; class Microgenomatia; order Levybacterales; family UBA12049; genus JACOXT01. The sequence continues at coordinate 6,232 of JBBTXK010000128.1, read as the reverse complement.
GAAGCTTAAGAGCCACAGCAATAATATTTAATATAATATCCATAGTCAAATTGGAGTAGGGGCAAGATCTGTAATTAGCGGTTGAATTATACATCAAAGAATCTGCAATTGAATAGAGGGAAAAATTATATTAATTGAGGCTTATAGGAAGTTTTTAGTTGGGACAAAAACAAGCTATAGCATACTCTTGTCCCGATATCACGATATTTAGGGGTTAAAGTCTTCCCAAGCGACTAAAAGATTATTTTGTAATACCATCAAAATTAACTTCTTAATAAGCGATTGACAAGGAAGATTCATCTTGTGAGCCACTATCTTTAGTCTGTCAATCATACTTACTGGTGACCGCAAAGTGTGTACATAATACTTGACATCTAAAAGTACACTGTATATTATAAAGTCATGATAACTAATCCATATAACATAATTCCTATAACAAAAGTCAGGAGCAAGCTTGGCTATTTGGCAGAAAAGGTGGCTAAAGATAATTATATTATCCTTACAAAGGATGGGAGTCCAAAAGCTGCGCTTGTGGACATCTCCTATTTAGATAATCTTGAGAGGCAAGTGCGCAAAGCTTTTGGGAAAACTTTTATTGATCCAAAGCTTCTAAAATACACAAGAGAATTTACAGATAGCGAAATAAGAGAATGGGAAAAAGAAGACACCCTCTAGAACGTGCGTTCTAAAAATGAAAACTGTCTTTGTTGACTCAAGCGTATTATTTTCGGCAGTGAATTCTCCGACAGGCCGCTCTTCCAAGCTATTTACCCTAAAAAATATCAACCTAACAACTTCAAAGCTAGTTCTTGTTGAAACGGAAAGAAATGTAAGGAGAAAGCTTCATGAATATCATTTGGATAGGCTTTTCATGCTTGTTAATAAAGTGAAAATTCTTAAACAGGTTCCAGATAATAGACTTATTAAAAAGGCTCAAAAGGTAATTGTTGAAAAAGACAGTGTTATCTTAGCTGAAAGCAAACAATCAGACAGTGGTTTTTTGGTAACGCTTGACAAAAAGCATTTTTTAACCAAACAGGCAGAAAAGTTCCTGTTTCCCCAAAAGGTACTTACCCCCAAAATGCTTATCGCATTAATAGAGAAAAAATAGCTTACCGAGCTTTTCCTGTAGTTTTCTCGTAACGTTACTATAAGATATTTGACATAAATATATAAAATGTATATACTTTGCTCAGTATGAATACCACAGCAATTTATATCAAAACCGAAGCAAGGACAAAAGAAAAAGCGCAGAGAGTGGCTAAAGAGCTTGGGCTTTCTTTAAGCGTTGTAATAAATGCACTCCTCAAACAGTTTATCAAAACAAAATCAGTTACTTTTAGTGCTAACGATGAGATTCCCAATGAAAGGACTCTTGCTATTATGAAACAGGCAGAAGAAAATTATAAAAAAGGAAACACATCTCCGGCTTTCAAAACAGGTAGGGAAGCTGTTGCTTGGCTTGAGAAACAGGGAATATGACGATTAGATATGACCCTTCTTTTTTTGATAAACTCAAGAAAGTTGATGTGCGAATTAAGAAAGCTGTAAAAGAAAGAATGCTGATCTTTTCCAAAAATCCCAGCGATCCACAACTTAACAACCATCTACTCAAGCGCGAATACAAAGGATACAGAAGTATAGATATTACAGCAGATTATCGTGCGCTATATCAAGAAAAGCAGGAAGTAGAAGATACGGTTGCATACTTTACGCTACTTGGAACCCATGACGAGTTATATGGATAAAGATTAAAATAAAGTTTTATATTGGGGTTATTTAGGCTCAATCGGCGAGTTTAAATTAGGCGATAAGGTTACAAAACTGATAATTATTGTCTACCTTGTCTAAACGCTCGATAATCGATTGGCGAATCGTCGAAATGATCTTTACCAAAGGCTATGACAGGATGGAAAGCGACTCTGTCAGATCCAAACTCAGGGGGCATGGAGGAATAAGCGGCCAAACCAGTGTCATAAGACTGTCCAATTCGTTGTCTCGGGACAATACCTTCGTTTCTCAAGTTAAAAGGATCGGAACTTCCACAGATCAACCAAGTACGACCACCAAGTGTATCATAAAGCCATTCCCAAGTATCAGCTTTGCCCAAGAAAGGATAGCGAACATTACCTGCGAAATTGAACTCCATTAATTTTGGTGTTCTGATGAAGGCCTGCCTGTCATCTTTTATTTTATCCTCTAATCTCAAACGTTTACCAAGCTCTGGAAAGACATATGAGCATATGTTATTTAGTGAGATACCGAAACGCGAAGCTTCAGGTACATGACTTAGGTTTCCCCTAAACATTCTAACCCTTTGATTTACTTCTGCTATTATCGCACCTAACTGTTCGTCGTTATCGAAAAGCTGTTTGCCTTCATTAAAGTTTGGCCTCGGAGTTTTATCAAATAACGCCCAAAAACCGCCGAATGTAGACGGATTAGGAAAATTGCTACCCTTGAGCCCTCAGAATCCCTTATCGGCAAACGTTTTAAATCTAGTTAAATCTATCCACCCTTCCCAATCTTGTACATGTTCTAAGGATAATTTACGATAACTGAGTTTAGGAAAATAAATCGGTTCAAAAAATTTAAATCCTTCTCCTTCTGCAACTCTTTGAGTCTCCAAAAGCAAAGATGGGGGTTTAGGAACATGAATTTCTCTATTAAGTTTTGTTTTTAGTTCTTCGCGGGTTATCTCAACTAACTGAGATGCAGTTAATAGATTATCTGTTCGCCTTACATCTTCAAGATCTTTTATTGGTTGCTCTTTTCCTTGTCCCGTTGTTGATTCCCAGATTCACTCATATTGGCAATACAGTATAACACAATTTTTGAAATGATGTGGATGTCAGCTAAGGAGTAGGGGTAGGGCTTGGGTGCGGGCAGGTGAGGCAATATGAGTCGCCTGTTGGGTCTGTGATTATCCAGGCATCTCTTTCTTCAGTATTGTCTTTTTGATTTGGGCTTGCGAGATCATTGGTTGTTTTATCGATTAAAACCTTTCGCATTCCTTCCTCAAATTTTGTTGGTTCGGTGGCTTTTATAAAATATTCAAAGCGCGTTTCGCATTGATTAGCTGCTCCGTCGGGCGGAGGGATTAGACCAGAAACAGAGCAGATTTTTTTCTGGATAACGCCTGGCGGGCGAGGAATAGGATGAGAAGGCTTATCTTGTAGAAGTTTGGACATTATTTCATTCCAAATTGGCGCAGCGCCTGTAATTCCGGATGTTAAACGACTCATGGGACTGTTGTCATTATTGCCAACCCATACGGCAACTACATAATTTGGCGTATAGCCAATAGTCCAGTTGTCGCGAAAATCGTCAGTAGTTCCTGTTTTTACAGAGACAGTTTGATTTGGTATTCTTAAAGCAGAACTTCTTCCAAAAGCCATTGCACGCGCATTGTTATCAGCCAATATATCAGAAATAATAAAAGCAACTCCCTCAGGTAAGATTTTCTTGCCAAAAATTGGAGAGAGAGGTGCTTTGTACTCTTCCAAAACCTTCCCTGAGCTATCTGTAATTTTGAGAATTGGGTGAAGATTAATTCTGTATCCTTGATTGGCGAAAACTCCATAACTTTGCGCCATATCAAGCATAGTTACCTCTCCTCCGCCAAGTGTTAAAGAAAGACCATATCTATCTCTCTCATTAAAGCTCGTGATTCCCATAGCAGAGGCTGTGGCAATCATTGTTTGTACGCCATTGAGTTTTAGCATTTTTATCGCAGGTATATTTATTGAACTCCCAAGAGCATAACGCATCTGGACAACTCCATGCCATTTCCCATCATAATTAACTGGGCAATATTTACCGCCTTCATTAGTTGGAAAACAGACAGGATCATCAACAAAAGGAGTTGCGGCAGTGTATCCTTTTATAAGTCCTGCTGCATAATTAATAGGTTTTATTGAAGATCCGGGTTGTCGAAGAGAAAGGGTAACATTTACATTCCCATCGATTGTACTATCGAAATAATCTATTGAGCCAACCATTGCCAAGATTTCCCCGGTCGAAGGATTGGTTACTAGTGCGGCCCCATTCGTAACGTGGTAATCCGCAAGCTCTTCGATGTTTTTGAGAACTGTTTTCTGGGCAAAGTCTTGAACTTCATAATCAAGACTTGTAACTACGCTTAGCCCCCCTTCTTCTACAATTTTTTGGCCGTACTTTTTAACTAAAAGATCTTTTATATAAAGAACAAAATGAGGAGCAAGAATATTGTCATAAGGTTTTTGGAACTTAAGTTTTTCTCTAATAGCTTCCCCTTTTTGCTTACTTGTTATGTATTTTTGTTCATACATCTTATTAAGAATTACCTCCTGGCGTTTTTTAGCAAATTCTGGATGAGCACCAAAAGGCGAATTTGTAGTTGGAGATTCGGGTAAGCCTGCCAAAAGAGCGCTTTCCGCAAGGTCTAAATCGCGCGTTCTCTTGCCAAAATATGTTTGGGCTGCGGCTTCAATTCCCCAGGACGTTCCCCCATACGGAACTTGGTTAAGATACATCTCCAAAATCTTATCTTTTGAGTACAATGCTTCAGTTGCGAAAGAAAGTATTACTTCTTTAATCTTTCTTGAGATCGTTCTTTCAGGAGTCAGAAGGCCATTTTTGACTAATTGTTGAGTTAGGGTAGATCCTCCCTGAAGCTCTCTATGAAATACAATTGAGATCAAAGACCTAAAAATAGCTCGGAAATCTATTGCCCCATGAGAATAGAAATCTTTATCTTCGATTGCGATAGTTGCTTGCTGCATATATTTGGGGATTGATGCTAAAGGAACAAAACTTTGATTCCTTGAGGAGTAAATCGAGTAAAGAAGCTTCTGATCTCTATCAAAAATTCTTGTAGCCTGTGGAGCATTAGGGTTAGTTAATTTTGTGGGAAAGGGCAGATCTTTTAGAATGAGAAGATAGATAGAGAGTGATGCTACAACAAAAAAACCTAGCAAAAACAGCAAAATACGTTTTTTCGAATTATTTTTACGCTTTTTTGAATGAGTAAGAGTTTTCATTGTAGTATGATAACATGATGCTCCAAGGGTGACAAGCAAGGGTGTATAATAAATCCATGCAATTGCCTCAACAGGCGGTGGCGCAATGCTTTCATATCTTTCTGGGGAAAAATTACCAGGAATAGAAACGCTGAAGCATATAAAGACAATTTAGAAACATTATGGGAGCATTTAATACAATTAAAAGCAAAACAAAATGTCCGAACTGTAATAATCCAGTTGAGTGGCAAAGTAAACGATTGGTTTATGATGGGTTCCTTGTGGAAAACGCAATGCAAACTATAACGTTAAACAGAAAAATGGATGGAGAAATGCATACTTATTGCGAAAATTGTAAAAAAAGTTTTGACGTAACGATTGCCAAGGGAAAAGAAAAAAGAATAAAATAAACTCATTTGGAGTTTGATAAAACATTTCGCAAGAACGGCTATATTAGAATTGGGATAGACAAAAAATAATCCTCTCGCGAGAAACTTCGGGTCTTGTTGCATTAACAAAAACTTAGTATACTCATAACATGATTCGGGTTGCGATTAATGGATATGGAAGAATAGGAAGAGTTGCGCATCGGGTTATATTGGAAAAACATTCCTCGGAAATCGAAGTAGTTGCAATTAATGCTGGATCATCAACTGATATCAGGGGATGGATGTACCTGCTAAAGTATGATTCTTCATATGGAATTCTTCAGAATCATACTTTAAATTTCCAATTTCCAATTTCTAATTTCCAATCAAATCCAAATGACAAAATTTCAAATGCTAAAACACGTAAGGACTATATTGGTTCATTGATCATTGACAATAAGGAGATTTCGGTTTTTTCGCAGAAGGATCCAGGTCTTCTGCCCTGGAAAGATATAAATGTTGATGTAGTGATTGAGTCAACTGGCCATTTTACAACTGAAGAGAAGCTTAGAGCTCATCTTACGGCAGGCGCAAGAAAAGTTGTTTTATCCGCTCCAGCCAAAGATGGCAATGTCGGAACTTTTGTTCTTTCGGTTAATGATAAAAATTACAAAGGAGAAAGTCTTATCAATAATGCTTCTTGCACGACAAATTGCATTGCCCCGGTTGCGAAAATTATGGTTGACAATTTCGGCGTAGAAAAAGCAATGATGACAACGATTCATGGATACACATCAGACCAAAGACTTCAAGACGGCGGACACAAAGATTATAGAAGGGCAAGGGCAGCCGGACAAAATATTG
>JBBTXK010000127.1:0-11938 GCA_038062315.1 Patescibacteria group bacterium | reverse complement strand
GCTCTTTGTTATTTCGATCCGTATGGGGTACTCCCGCGTTAATTCTTTTATACAAATTAGACTTTGGGTCATATGTCCAATCAATCGCGTATTGTTTGTAATCTTTCCAAAATTCAAGTTGAATCAATTGATCCTTTCCCCTTTCTGTCTCCTTTGCATCATCTTTGAATGAATATTTTACAAACTCCTCGTCCCATGACTTCCCATCTTTATCAACATTAGTTAATTTACGCTTCGTAGCAGTCTTCCATAGTTCCTCTAAGCTTGAAAATACAGTGTGCTCTGTTGCCACATCGTGACCATTAGGTCTATCAATTTTTTTGAAAGTTGGATAACCAAGGCTAAATTGACTAAGATCATTGTATGAAACCCATCCGTAATCTTCTATTTGTCCCAAAGCATTTGCCGGTCCTGGAGTATTTGCGCCGCCAACATGCGCATATAAAGGACTATCTCCGTACTCTGAAATCCAATCAAGAAAATATGTTCTAGCTGATCTCACCGGCCCAACCAGTGTTGTGTTCTGACAATAAAATACAGCTAAAAACCTTGTAATTGCACCCTCTGCTACTGCTTCATAGATAACATCGGAAGAACCTAATCCGGACTGAGGTCTTGCCTCTTCATGATTCTCAACCATTACTCCAAGCGGCCTATGTTTTTCCCACCACTCTTTTTGTTTTTTTGAATACAACGCACCATTTAAAGGACACTCTTCTGTTTTTGGAAGATTGTCATCGAATGATAATTTGTCAGTTTCCGAAGATGGTCTTGGAGTCGATAGGGTTTTAGACTTTTGTGAAAAAAGTGCGTAGGATATTTCTGCCGATACTATGTATGCTATGATTACCAATGCTATACTTAAGATTGTATTTCTACTCATAGTTATAATGACTTTGCTTCACTAAGTGCTGTTTTTTCCTCCTCTGACAATTCGTGTTCTAACGATTTTCCTTTCACAACTTTTTTAGCGTACCATCTGGTACCAGAGCGCGCATAAAGTCCAGAAATTATTACACCGGTATTATTGCCATCTACCAAAGATAATATAAAACTTTGATCTCCACCCGTATCCTTAAACGGATTAAAGCGGATAAGGCCTATCTTTTGGATATGAAAAAGTCCTTCTTTATATATTCTATCACAATAAGCCTTCAGGTAATCTAAATCTCTCTTATTCTTGGTTTGATTTTTTATAAGATTTTCAAGTACAGACCTGAGGCTTTTGTCTGTTATCCCTTTTGACAATTTATTGTAGTGATTTATCGTATTCCAAAGAAATACTGTAATAACTCCAAGCCACAAAATAACAATACCAAAAAAGACGTATGAAATGGACGCCATTGACATATCTTAGCCTCTTGACAGCGTGAAGTCAATAGTGTAGTCTTTTCCCATATGGGAGCTGGGCACAAAAAAACCCGCGAACAAAAAATAGCAGCTGATCTTCGCCGCCAACATTTTGCCTACACAGAAACCGCTAGTCACTCTATTTCTAATGCTTCCGCAATCTCTACTCATTCTTATATAAAACATGATATTTTGAAAACTTTTTTATTAACCGCATTTATTATTGGCTTTCAAATTATTCTTTTTATCCTTCTTAAAAACCACATAATAGTATTACCAATGGTTAGCTATTAATGGTTAATCCCGATTCAATCGGGGCGAAGGGCCTCAGGCCCGGAGGGCCACCGGCCCAGAGGGGAGGTGACAAAAAAGTATGGCATCAATGTATTGTGTAAAATGCAGAGCAAAAAGAGATGATCCAAATGCTCAAGCAGTTACGATGAAGAATGGCAAGCCGGCAATGAAAGGCAAATGTCCAGTCTGCGGAACAGGAATGTACAGGATTGGCAAGGCCTAATATTTAGAAGGAAATATCCTTCGAAGGATAAACCCCTGCTTTATGTCAGGGGTTTTTCTTTCCCAAAGTCTATCGCTACATAGCGCTATACTTTGGATCCAAAACTGTCCTTGCGAACCATCACAGCCAAACACCAAACAGGAATAGTCTCAATCAAGTGATAAAGCTTAGTTGACAAATTTTCCCGATCGGGTATTTTTGTCAAAGCCTCAATTGAATTATTCTCGCTGTTAAATGATTTGATAGAGCACGTGAATACTGTTAGGATGCAGCCTGGATATCAACAAGAGCCTCATCATTTTTTCCTTTGCAATTCACCCCATAACCAAAACGTAGAATTTGGCACCGATCTGACACCTTTCAGGTGATCTGAGACGACACCTAATCTCCCCTAATCTTTGCCCGTATAGTGTTTTAGTTTATAGATTTTCACTACTGATACGTCCCACTCCCCAACTATTTCTGCCCTTCCAAATCCTGCAATTTCCCAGAGAGAGTGTCCCAATGGATGGCAAGGCCTCTCTTCACAAATAATCAAAAGCTGATCCGTAACAGATGTTCTTTTTGGATCTTTTTCCACGTTTTGAATAACAACCGGATCTTTATTCCAAATCCTAAAAAAATATCTGTACGCGTGATCAGAATTACCTCCAGTAATGAGTGCGAAATTAAATGGCTTATTGTCTGTTTTATTAATCACAAATTTCGAAATCTCCTCAACTTGGTCAAGCTGTCTATTTGGAATATACCTAAAAGGAATTGCTTGCAAGTTAATCCAGAAAAGAAGCAAAAAAACTCCAACTGCCAGAGTTTTCCCAATCAATCTTATTCGTGTCCATGCGTGTAGGTTCGTGTAAAGACCTGACATTAACAAGCCAATTAAAATGAAAGGCAAGGGAAACATGAAGCCAAAATAATAATCATAGATGGATTTTTTATAAAAACCAAAGAGCCCAACACCAAAAACAAGCCAGACAATAATAAGGCTTATTTTTTGAAATTGATCCTTATCTCTGAAATACTTGATAAATTTATAGACGAGCACTGCAACGCTTCCAATACCAAGTAATAAAGTCGCATAGTACCATATGGCAATTGGCGTATGGGCTTGTAACGAGACCTGTTCCGGGGGTGGAAAATTTGTCACAAGTCTGCCGAATAATCGAAAAAAGACATTTCCAATAGTTACAAAAAATTGGCTGTTTTCCCCTGTTTCTTGTCCACCAATAACAAAGTTTATAATGCTTCTTATGTTGGGAAACCCATGACGTACTTCAAATGCCAAAAATGGCGACCAGCCAATAAAAAAACCTAAAAGAATATAAAAGTATTCCCTCAAAATCCTAAAGACTGATTCTCGTAAAGAATATCTTTGGACGGGCATACTCCCTGTTAGAAAAATGTAGCAAGCGATTATTACTCCCAAAAAGATTGATAAATAGTGAAGCTGCATTGCTATACCAAGTAGGAATCCGCAAAGTATAAATAATTTAATTTTGTTTTTATTTACTGCTTTGTAAAGAATATATAGGGTTAAAAGCGAGAAGAAGGGCATAAGATTTGGATTCCAGGAAGAACGAGAATAGGCAATTGCTAATGGAGAAATGCCGTATAAAAATGCCGCAATAAGCCCTGTTGCGTAACCAAAAAAATCACTCCCCACTTTATAGATAAGAAAAGCTGTACCAATGCCAAAAAGAGCAACCATTATAGCAGGACCGGAAGGATCATAGTCAAACAGCCAAAGAAAAGGCGCCATAAAGTAATAATAGATAGGTCCTAAGAAAAATCCTCCAACTGAGGCTGTCGGCCCAAGAAGAGTAAAGTCTCCATGCAAAATATTGTAGACAATTAGTACATCTCTTCCCTCATCGCCCAAAAAAGTAAGATAATCCGAAATCCTATAAAGCCTGAGAAAAGAGGCAACAGCCAAAATAATAAAAAGCATAACTTTGTCGTAATTTCTTGATACAAATTGCAAAAGAGGAGTCTTCATACAGGAAGTTTAGTCATTATTTCTTTCTTCTCCAAATCACTTTACTATACATTGTAAAATTCCAAATCAAAAGAAAAAATGTCCCTACTAAAAAATAAACAAAATAATATCTTTTTCCAAACAAATTTGTTCCAATAAATATGGTCCCTGTCTGAATAAAAATAACACCTGTTGCAGAGCTCGCATAAAATCCGATTAGTTTTTTAAAATATGAGAAGATACTGCTGCTTTTCCTATCGCTAAAAGTCCAAATATTATTGAAGTTATAATTAGAAAATATTGCAACTACTGCGCCAGCCAAATTAGCCGAAGCCGGATGCCATCTGAATGTCTCAACCAGCGTTCTAAGTACTATTGCGTTTAGTGTAAATCCCACTCCTCCTACAGTTAGAAATTTTCCAAACTTTCCTAACATAAGCTCTCTTATTCTTTCGGAAATTACATATTTTAGAAGACTCACAATGTACTCAAGGGGTGCAATCTTAGACCTGCCTAAGGTCCTATCTGTAAAATGAATAGGAACATGTCCAACTTTATACCCATCCAAAAGCGCCTTATACAAGAATGCAACCTGAAAAGTATACCCCTGAAATTTGGACAGCTTATCTTTTTCCTTGAGAAAAACTTCTTTTTTTATTGCTCTGAATCCACCTGTCCAATCATAAATATAAAATCTGCAGGTAATGATTTTTATCAGTAAATTTCCAATAACTGAAAATGTTTTTCTATGAATCGGCCAATTTTTAGGCATAGATCCCCCTTGACTATAGCGAGTTCCAGTAACAATATCGTATCCTTCTTCCATTTTCTTTAGAAAATTTGGAATCTCTCTTGGATCATGAGATAAATCCGCATCTATTTCAAAAACTACGTCTGCATTAAATTTTTTAATCGCAAAATTTATTGCCCGAAGATAGGCAGCGCCCAATCCTTTTCTTTCTCCGGAGTCAATGCTTAGATTCTTCCATTTTTTCATAAGTTTTCTAACCATATCCCCTGTCCCATCGGGAGAGTTATCATCCGCAATAAGAAGCTGCGTCTCATGATTCTTGATTTTTGGAAATACTTCCGTCTCTATAATATTTATAAGGCGTTCTATATTGCCTTTCTCATTGTAGGTAGCTGATATAACAACAATTTTCATAGTTTATAAATTTTTAAAATATTCTATTGTTCTCTTAAGACCTTCCTTTATACTAACTTTTGGTTCCCATCCTAAGATCTTTTTTGCTTTGGTAATGTCAGGCTTTCTGGTTTTTGGATCATCCTCCGGCAAGTCTTCAAAAATAATTTCCGACAAGGAGCCCGTCATGCTTTTAATAAGCCTAGCAAGCTCCAAAATTGCTTTTTCTTCTGTATTGCCTAAGTTAAATACGCTGCCAAAGGTTCGTGCTAAAAACATTGCACTTTTTATTCCCAAAACCATATCATCAATAAAACAAAAGCTTCGGGTTTGGGTACCTTTGCCATAAACAGTGATATCTTTATTCTCCAAAGCTTGGTTAATAAAGTTAGATATCACCCTCCCATCATCTTTCTGCATCATTGGCCCATAAGTATTAAAAATTCGAATGACACGGCCGTCCAAACCGTACTTCCTTATATAGCCAAAAGTCATCGCCTCACCAAACCTCTTTCCTTCGTCATATACAGAGCGTACGCCATTGGGATTAACATTGCCAAAATATGTTTCTTTTTGGGGAGAAACTTTCGGATCGCCATAAATCTCCGAAGACGACGTATATAAAAACTTTGATCCAGACTTCTTAGCTAACTCCAAGAGATTATATGTCCCCTGGGAATTCGCAAGGAGCGTCTCAATAGGGTTATTAATGTAGCTCTTCTTACTCTTTTTGTTCGGAGACGCAGGCGATGCTAAATGAAAAATATAAGCTAAATTTGATATTTGTCCTGAGCTTGTCGAATGGATGATATTTGATATTGATTGAGTTATGTCGTGTTCGATAAATTCAAATCGAGAATCCTTTAACAACTCTTTAATATTCCCCCGGTCGCCAGTTATGAAGTTGTCGATACAAAGAACGTTATAATTATCGCTCAATAAGCTTTTGCAGAGATGCGATCCAATAAATCCCGCTCCTCCAGCGACTAAAACCGTCAGCATAGATTATTTTTCTCTTTTCTCAACTGCCAAATCCGCCTTAACCATCATCTCAATGAGCTGCCTAAAACTTGTCTTTGGCTTCCACCCCAAAATCTTGCGAGCTCGTGTCGCATCCCCAATCAAATAGTCAACTTCTGCGGGCCGCATATGGGAAGGTTTATTTGATATTACGTATTTATTCCAATCCCTTATTCCAACTGTGGCAAAAGCGAGCTCTACAAACTCCCTAACGCTATGGTTCTGACCTGTGGCAATTACAAAATCCGAAGGCGTAGGGCTCTGAAGCATAAGCCACATTGCTTCAACATAATCCCCGGCAAATCCCCAGTCCCGTTTTGGTTCCAAAGCTCCCAACTCCAGTTTTTTTTGTTTTCCCAAACTAATACGGACAACAGCGCTACTTATTTTTCTTGTGACAAATTCAAGGCCACGGCGTGGAGATTCATGATTAAAAAGAATTCCTGAACAGGCAAAAATACCAAAGCTCTCTCTATAGTTCACGGTTATATAGTGACCATAAACCTTCGCGACTGCGTATGGACTTCTTGGATGAAACCTTGTAGTTTCGTTTTGGGGTGCTTCTGTTACTTTTCCAAACATCTCAGAAGACGACGCTTGATAAAATTTTATTTTGGGATTTACAGTTCTTATTGCCTCAAGAATTCTAGTAACGCCCAACGCTGTAAATTCTCCAGTTAAAACAGGCTGATTCCACGACGTCTGGACAAAAGATTGCGCGGCCAAATTATAAACCTCATCAGGTTCTCCCTCCCAAAGAGCCGACGATAGCGATCCCTGATCCAGCAAATCTCCCTGTAAAATCGTAATTTTATCCTGTATGTGCTTGATTCTTTCGTTATTGATGGTGCTTGATCTTCTTGTAGTTCCATAAACTTTATACCCCTTCCCCAGCAGAAACTCTGCGAGATACGATGCATCTTGCCCTGTAATACCTGTAATTAAAGCTCTCTTCATATGAATATTCTAAATTATCTTCCTCCAATAGTCCAGAGTATCTTTGAGCGTTGTCTCAATCGAAATTTCTGGTTTCCAATGAGTAAGTTTAACAAATTTACTTGGATCGCATACAAGCTCTGGGTTATCGCCTGGTCTCATTAGATCCTCCTCTTTTTCTATTTTTATTTTTGACGTTGACATCGAAACTAACTTATTAAGTATGTCAGAAATTTTATAAGATACACCTGAACCTATATTATAGACTTGCCCAATTTTGCCTTTGTCAATGGCAAGCTTATAGGCGCGAACCATATCTCTCACATCTGTAAAATCTCGTTTTGTTTCCAGATTCCCAACAGATAAAACAGGTTTTCTTTTTCCTTTTTCTATTTCAGCAATTTGTTTAGCAAAAGACGCCACGACAAAGTTTGGCGATTGTCTAGGACCAATATGGTTAAAAGGCCTAACCCTAATTATCTTAAGAGCATAGGACAAGTGATATGTTAGTCCCAAAAAATCTTGAGCAATTTTGGATACCGAATAAGGACTCGTTGGCATCAACTTCGTGTCCTCATCTATTGGCAAATCTTTTTTATCTACCAATCCATATATATCCGCTGAGGAAACAATCAAAATTCTCGTATTGAATAAGCTGTTATTGACGACTGCCTCCAAAAGATTAATCTGTAGCGTAACATTGTTTGTAATAGTCTCTCCGGGATTTTTAAAACTATCTCCCGGGGATGTTAATGCCGCTAAGTGAAAAATAAGAGATGGACGAATTTTTTTAATAATATCAAAAACTTGAGAGCTCGAAGATAAATCTGCTTTTACTAACTTTAACTTGTCTTTTATATGACTTACATTTACCTTGCTTTCTTCCAAAAGATAAGTTCCATAAATATCAAACTCTTTTTTCGAGACTAAATGTTCTGCTAGATAACTTCCGGCAAATCCAGAAACTCCGGTAATAAGAATGTTTTTCATCGTCCGACCCCCGCGTAGACAAATCCCATTTCTCCTAATGTATAAGGATCGTAGATATTTCTTCCATCAAGCATAATTGGACTTTTCATAGAATTTTTTATCTTCAGCAAATCAAGCTGCCTAAATTCATTCCATTCTGTCATAACAATTAATATATCGCAGTCTTTGGCAACAGAATAAGAATCAGGGTGAAATTCGACCTTCTTAAAAATCTTTTTAGCGTTTCCCATTGCGACTGGATCGTACGCCTTAATTCTCGCCCCGCTTTCCTCAAGCTTCCTAATTATAAAAATAGAAGGAGCGTCTCTCATGTCGTCTGTGTTCGGCTTGAAAGACAAACCGAGTAGTCCAACAGTCTTATTCTTTAAGTCTCCTCCCAATAGTTTTTTTGCTTTATCAACGATTCTATGTATAGCCTGCCTATTCACTGTCTCAACGTCTTTAAGAAGCGAGAAATTATAACCTGCTTTTTTTGCGATCGCGATCATTGCTCTTACATCCTTTGGAAAACAGCTTCCTCCGTAACCAGCGCCTGGCGACAAAAATTCACTTCCAGCTCTTTTATCAAGTCCTACTCCCTCCAAAACTCTCAGTCCATCCGCGCCTGTCAGCTCAGAAAGATAGGCAACTGCATTGGCAAAGGAAATCTTTGTTGCCAAAAAAGAATTTGCGGCATACTTAATCATTTCTGCAGTCTCAATATTTGTTAAAACGTAATTTCCATCAATAGATTTATGCAGCTTAACCATTAAATTCTCAGCGTCTTTCGAGTCAGTCCCTATCACAATCCGATCTGGATGAAGTGTATCAGATATGGCTTGTCCCTCCCTCAAAAACTCTGGAATTGATGCGATATCAAAAGTTGCTCCATCACTTTTTGCTTTATTGATAATCTCTTTGATTTTTTTATTGGTTCCGACTGGAACTGTACTCTTTGTAGCTACGACCGTATAGTTCTTCAGATTCTGCCCAATCTTTTTAGCAACCTCAAGCACAATCGACAAATCCGCCTCTCCATTTTTCTTGGCCGGGGTACCTACTGCTATAAAAACAGCTTCCGATTTAGAAATTGCGTCTTTATATTCAAGAGTAAATAAAAGTCTTTCTGCCTTAACATTCCTTTTAACAATTTCTGTGAGCCCTGGCTCATAAATTGAAAGTATACCTTTTTTGAGATTCTCTATCTTTTCTGGCGTATGCCCGATAACCCACACAGTATTTCCTAAATCAGCAAAGACTGATGCAGTTACCAAACCAACATAACCGTGACCGACAAAAGTAATAGTCATAAATCTTTATTAATGTCATGCCGAATTCTTTAGTATCATGCTGAACTTGTTTCAGCATCTAGTTCTTGAAGAAACGAGATCCCGAACCAGGCTTCGCCTGATCGGGATGACATTTAGGCGAGTTCGGGATGACAAAGATAACATCTGCCTTTTGACTTCTTTCAGTCCCTCCTCAAATCCTCTCATGCTAATACCTAATCTTCGTATTTTATCATTTTTAAGAACCAAACAAAAGGGACGAGTCAGGAACATCACATGAACAGAAAATTTTCCTATGATATAATAACAGTGATTACTTTTTATCCTGCTGAGAAAGGTAGGTATTACTAACATGAAGATAAAATACAACAAAGAAGACGACGTTCTAATGATTGAATTTAATAAAAAACCAATTGATTATGCGGAACAATCTAGGGATTTAATTGCTCATTTTTCACCCAATCGAGAACTGGTGCTTTTGGAGATTTTGGATGCTTCTAAGTTTTTAAAAAAGACTTCTCAAGTCTTTCCTCCAAAAGTCAGACAACAATTATTCTCTCCATAATTTGTACATCTTTACACAAAAAGTAATTTAGCCATATCACAACTAAAGTAAGTATTCAGTTCTTCCCAACAGATTTGTCATTGCTTCTCAGTCAGGCTAAGCCTGACTGAGAAGCAATCCCCGATCTAGTCGGGGATTGCCACGGTCGCCTTAGGCGACCTCGCGAATACCAAAATCAACTAATAAGGACTAAAAAACTAATCTAAATTCTATACTGGTCTTCGTAGTATTTTTGGAATTCTTGGGTCTTGAGCCTCTTCCACCAACCCTCATTATTTTTGTACCACTCAACAGTTTTCTCTAGCCATTCATCAAAACTGTGAAGAGGCTGCCAGCCAAGTGTGTTTTTGATTTTTGACCAATCAATTGCGTATTTTCTATCGTGGCCTGGTCTGTCTTTGACAAACTCTATAAAACTCTCATCCTTGCCTAAGATCTTTAGGATTTTTTTGACAACGCTCAAGTTATTAATGTCATCAGTTAAGCCTCCTACACAGTAGGTTCCTCCAACTTTTCCTTTTTGCAAAATAAGATCTATTGCCCTGCAGTGATCTTCAACATAAAGCCAATCTCTAACATAAAGTCCATCGCCGTATACTGGCACTTTTTTGTTTTCCAAAAGATTAGTAATAGCAAGAGGAATCATTTTTTCAGGAAATTGATATGGTCCAAAGTTGTTTGAGCAATTGCTGATGGTAATTGGTAAATTATAGGTTACAAAATATGCTCGAACTAAATGATCGGAACCTGCTTTACTTGCCGCATATGGACTTCTGGAATTATAATTTGTTCGTTCATCAAACTTGTTCTTATCGTTAAGCTTAAGACTTCCAAATACCTCATCTGTTGACACATGATGAAATTTCTTAACCCTATGTCTTAGAGCCGCGTCCAAAAGGACTTGCGTGCCTACAATATTTGTCATTATAAAATCTGATGGTTTTAGAATTGATCTATCAACATGACTTTCCGCGGCGAAGTGCACTAAAGCATCTATATTTTGCATTGCTTTTTCAACAATAGCTACATCGCAAATATTTCCATGGACGAACGTGTAGTTGGGACTTTTTTCAACGCCCCCTAGATTTGCTAAATTACCAGCATAAGTTAAACTATCAAGATTAACAATCTTATCATTAGGATACTTTTTCATCCAATAAAGAATAAAATTTGAGCCGATAAATCCAGCACCGCCTGTTACCAGTAATTTCATACTATAATTTTTCATCGCTTCTTAATTTATTAAGCAAAAGAATTCCAATCATTGTTGGAGCAAGGTCTATTTCTCCTGTCATAACCTTTTCAACCGCTTCCTCAAGAGATAATTTAACTAACATAATATCTTCTCCCGTATCTGGGTTAGGCTCTCCCTCTTCTAAGTCGCGCGCTATAAAAAGATGTGCTGTGTGCTTGATAACGCTTGCTGCAGTTTGAATTCTTGCTATCTCTTCCCATTGCGATCCAGACATGCCGACCTCTTCTTTTAACTCTCTTTTTGCCGCGGTAAGCGAGGTCTCATTTCTCTCAATATGCCCGGCAACTGCCTCAAGCATTCTTTTTTTGAATAGGTGTCTATACTGGGAAATAAGGTAAAGGTCGTATTTATCAGTAAGAGGAAAAATGTTTACTGTTGACCGTCTTTCAACAATCTCATATTTATGCTTACTCTTGTCCGGCAACAACACTTCCTGTTCTTTAACCTCAAAAAACTTTCCCTTAAGGATTGATTTTTGAGAAATAATTTTCCATTGATTCATTATAGAAAAATATCCAATCTATTATTTCAGTTCTCCATCTTTTATCTTGTTCGCAACTAAATTATTAGCTCTAAGTAGTTCGTCATGCGATGTACCTGCATCTATCCACCAATTGATTATCTGGCACTCCAACGACCCTTCCTTCAGATAAAAATTATTTAAATCAGTTATTTCAAGCTGGCCTCTCTTAGAAGGTTTTAGTTTGTCTATAAAATCAAAAACTCTATCATCATACATATAAATTCCTGTCTGGGCAATTCTAGATTTTGGAGCATCTGGTTTCTCTTCAATTGACAATACTTTTCCCGATCCTTCTATCTCAATTACTCCGTATTGCTTGGATTTTGTGTCCATATCTATACCGAAAACCACTGCTCCTTTTTGCCTTTTGTTAAATTTATCAATAACTTTTTTCA
>JBBTXK010000126.1:0-3330 GCA_038062315.1 Patescibacteria group bacterium | reverse complement strand
TGCTTCTTGCTACGTGACATAGTTTGTTACATCTTTGTCAGGAACGGTGAAATGTACAACCAGGACAGCAACTTGCAATCTTGTATGGCTTATGCCATAGTTTGTTTATGGATCCTAACAAGACGTCTCAAGCTCAACAACCAGTCAATTCAACCCCGCCTTCTGTTAATAATTCTAGTGGATCAAAACTAATTCCTATTATCCTTGGCGTCGCAGCAGTTGTAATAATCGCCATCGGAGCATATACTTTGGGAGCCAAACAATCCCAACCAGTTGTTCAAAATTCTATCCAAACAACCCCCATTCCCTCCCCAACCCCAGTTGACGAAACCGCAAACTGGAAAACGTATACGAACACAAAATATGGTTTTTTAATAAAATACCCAATGAGTTGGTCATATCTTGAAGTTCCAAATACAACATACAAAACTACAACTGATCAGGTATGGTTTAGTAATGATGGTAAATGGCCTATGCCACAAACAGACAGCAAAGCAACAATAACAATTGAGCTTACAAAAAATAATACAAGTGTTGGCTGGAGTGAAGAGTTTTTTACAGATTACAAAAAAGAGAGAACAATTTTAGATAATATAAGTGCTGAAAGAATATCTGGTACCCATAAGGAGATAGGAGCAAAACGAGTTATAGTTTTTGCTGATATTGGAGACTATTATTTGGTTGCGCAACCAGCAAGTTTTGATGAAATAAGCTTAGTAGAATTTGACCAAATCCTCTCGACCTTCAGATTCACCAGTTCCTAATCCTTGTCATGCCGAATTTATTTCGGCATCTAAATCTTGAAGAACGAGATCCTGAAACGAGTTCAGGATGACACAAAACGAATCAGGATGACATTCTGATCATCCTCTAAATATAATTACCGACGCGAGGAGGAAGTAAATAGATAGGCTTATTAGATCCTGAACAACAGTTGTGAAAGGGCCGGAGCCGAGTGCTGGATCTTTGTGTTCTTTTTGCAGTATTGTTGGCATGATGAGCGCTATTGCGGGAGCAATAGCCATACTTGCGAATACAGCAAATCCTACAGTCAAAGCAATAGATGCGGACTTGAACCAGATGAGCGCAAAAATACCAAAGCATATTCCAAAAATCAAGCCAAGAAATAGTCCCAGCACTATTTCTTTCATAAGATATCTAAAGAAATGTATTTTTTCCCGCGATAAATTTCTTATATACACTTCTTCTGTCTGAGTTCCGACCGCATCAGCCATATAGACAATAACAGGGATAAAATACGCAAGGCTTAAATTATTGGCCAATATTTTTTCAAACTGCGAGGCAAAAATTGCAGCAGCAATTCCGCCAATTAGCCCAACAAAAAGCCATGGGATTCTGTGTTCTATAAGAAGCGAGATTCGTTCTTTCTGATCGTCTTCAAGTTGGGGTGAAGATTTTTTATCCATATCTTTATGCTACAATAAAACTATAAAGGATCGCAATATGAATATTAAAGATAAGATGAAAATGCTTGGTTTGAAGGAAGACGGTGAAGAGAAAAAGATTTTTGTTTCTCATGTAACCATAAGACAAAGTATTTCTTTTCTCATTTTTAGACTTATTGCCCTTGAAATAATATCAGGAGTATTAATTGTATTTTTTTATTCCATACTTGTGCCAACAGGAATTGTCGAAAATATTTTTGGCAGTAGTTATGGTGTATATAACACGCTACTATTTATCACATTTGTTATTGCCAAAACACTTTTTATGATTTATATGGTTATCCTCTGGCTGAATGAATATTATGAGATAACACCAAAAGAAGTGATACATAGAACGGGCTTGATTTTTAGAAAAGAAGAAAGACATGTTTTGGCTCACATAGATTCCGTAGAGATCGAACAAGGGCTTTTGGGAAGAATATTTAATTATGGGAATTTAATTTTGTTTAACTGGGTATTGGAAAAAAATACAATGATTTATCTTATACACAACCCAAAGAAATATCTTCGCATATTGCAAGACCTACTTCCGGAATCTGACCAAAAGAAAAGCATAATAAGGGAACATATTGTTGAAAAAGAAAGAGTTTAACTATCTTTTTTCACATCGTTTTTGAATTCCTCTGAAAGCTTTTGGATTTTTGGGTTTATGATTATTTGGCAGTAAGGATAAGACTTATTTTTGTCATAGAAGCTTTGATGGTATTCTTCAGCTTTATAAAAGTTTGAAAAAGGAAGGATTTCTGTTACAAAAGAAGGTTTTTTTAATCTCTCAGCGATCTTTTGTTGTTTTTTAGAATGGTAAAAAATCGCTGATCTGTATTGGGGTCCGACATCATACCCCTGACGATTTGGAGTCGTTGGGTCGTGAGTTGCGAAGAAAACTTCAAGAATCTTTTCATAAGAAATTATGGATGGGTCAAATTCTATTTGGATTGCTTCAAGATGCCTGGTTGTTCCAGAAGAAACATTTTCATAAGAAGGATTTTCTCCGTCAGCTGACGGATTTCCTCCGGCATATCCAGAAATAACAGATGTAACACCTTTTAGTCTTTTGAATATTGCCTCTGTGCACCAGAAGCACCCTCCGCCTAAAGTTGCAGTTTCCATAGACTTATTTTACTATACTATAATCCATTGACAACTGTGAGATTTAATGAAAGACTGAATATTGACCCGCCTAAGCTTGCCGTTCGCCTTTTCAGTTCTATTCGAACACGGCTCACGGAGCGCATAAGCTAGCGGGCAAGGGGGAGGTGATAAAAAAATGGATGCAAAAATGAAAGAATGCTTTACGCAACACGCAATGATGCACAGCCTTTTTGGTATTGGTTTGGGAATAGTTTTGGTTAATATTGTTCCAGGTCTTAATTCTTTGTGGTTGGGAGTAGTGATAGCGGTTGTTGCAATAGTCTTGGACAAGATGCGCAAGTAAAGTTAGTTTGTGGTAATGTGAATTCTTGCTTGGTCAAGTATTGCGGTAAATTTAAGGCTGGTTTTCATTTGTACTTTATATAGTTTGTTTCCAGGGTCTAAAGTAATTGGGCTTGAAACCAACAGCTTTGCTTCTCCTCCCTCAAGAGATACATCAGAAAACCATACTGGGTGCTTGTCTGTTTCGTTAAAAAGCCGTACATAGGCGACTTCATTGCCTGTTGGAATCCGAACTGACGCCTCAAAAACAACATTCTTGATAGAGGAATATTTTGTTGTATCAATATAGGCTTTAAGACCAGCGACATCTTCCCAATCACTCGTCGCATTTGATCCTGAGCCAAAGGGTACAAAGAACTCTTTTGTTTGGGACTGAGTGCTTACAGCCCCTGATTTGGAAGGAGCTACAGAAGTTTTTTTAATTGAGCTT
>JBBTXK010000125.1:0-3663 GCA_038062315.1 Patescibacteria group bacterium | reverse complement strand
TCTTGTCCCACCCTTTGAAAGATTCATTGAAGGTAAAAATAGTTGATGAGTTAGTAGATTCATATCTCTTTCTTACAAGACTGTAAAGAAAGTCAGTCGCATCTTGGCTTATAATTAAAGGCTTTTCTGTTTCTTCAATCTCATCTAAAATCAACAGCTTTGTTCGTACCAAACCCATGAGTTTTTGTTTTCTGCCTTTTGTTGAATCAATTGTTTTATTAGCCTCTTCAACTATTTGTTCAAGGGTCATACAACGCGTACTATATCCCGCTTGAATAGCTTCATAACCCAACGCGCAAGCAATATGACTTTTGCCAACACCATATGGCCCTAAAATTAAAATGTTTTTATTTTGATCAATAAAGTCGCAGGATCGTAACTGATTAATTAATTTACGATCAATTTTATCTGGAAAAGAAAAGTCAAAATCATCAAACGTTTTCCTTACAACAAATTTGGCATTCCTTTTTTGTAGATCAATTCTATAATCTTCTCTGTATGCCGCTTCATGCTCTAATAATGCCTCAATTAAGTCATGAGAAGAACCACTTCTTTCCTCCACCTTTTCAGTTAGCCTGTCAAACTGAGCGCTTGCAGCCTCTAAATCCATAAGCCTCATAAGTCTATTGATCCTCTGGCGCTGATTTAAAGAATCAGTAATTTTATAAGTGCTAGGTCTGCGTTTACTCATATATATCTCTATTCTTTTAGAAAACGATCGTAATAGGCCAATGATCTACTAAATGTTGTATGAAGAATTTTATAATCTTCCTTCTTTTTCTTAATTTCTTCCTTTACTTTTGGGTGTTTTTTTACATTAGCCTTAAAGTGTTTTTCATTCTGAATCCATTTATTTCGTCCTGAAATAAGTATATGAATGGCAATAAGTCTACTTTTGTAATAAATATCTATTATCCCTACACCATGCTCACTTCTCTCTATTAGCAGTACTTTCTTTCTTGCGAATTGATGTGGAACAGAGTACAAATTACATTTATATTGCACCATTGCATATTTAGTAGCATATCTTATTGATGACAGTGTCGTTTCATATCTGTTGCTTCCGCTTGGGAATCGTAGGTACTGTTTTTCCTCTTCAAATCTAATAAAAGGTCTTTCTCCTGTTGTTCTGTGAATATTTTTATTGCTTTCTTCATCAAGCCAACGATTTACTTTTCCATTTAAATCCCCTATTGAAAAGAAATCTCGACCGAATTTCATTCCATTCATGAAATCATTTCGAAGAGTTTTTATAAACGCCTCTACTTTACCTTTTTCTCTTGGCCAATAAGGATGAGACAACAATATTTCAAATCCGTAGTGTTTGGTGAAATCATAAAAATCTGAATTGTATGTTGGTTCTAAATTACTTTCTCTATCCCTTTTCAAAACAACAGTCTTCATATTATCGTAAAGGATGGTTTTAACAATGCCTAATTTCTCAAACGCATGTATATGACAATTCTGTAGTGTCTGAAGATTTTGTTTAATAGTAAACTCAACGTACTTCATCCTACTATATCCAAGGATATATACAAATGCATATAACCGTTCAGTTCTTCCATTTATAACAATCTTTCCAAATGATCCCCAATCAACTTGAGCTTGCTCCCCGGGTTTAGTCTCATATCGCTTCACAAGTCTCTTGTCTTTACCTTCTTTTTTAGGAACGGATTTAAGATATCTATACACCTGCATATAATCTCCTTCATAGCCTCGTCTTTGCAACTCACGGTGTAGTTTCTTTATATTTGTAACTCCCTGTTTCCTTCTCTGAATAATAAAATCCTTGAACTCCCGAAGTTTTTGAGGAATAGTAAGCTCTAATTCTATAGGCTCTATACTTTTATTTTCTTTTGCCCTTATTTTATAAATTGTTGTCAGACTTATTTTTGTCTGTCTTGCTATATAAGAAATAGAATATCCATTCTTCAAAAATTCTCTTATCTCACGAGTTTCCCGCTTGCTCAACATAAAACTAGAGGATTATACATACACAACCTATAGGTGTCAATAGATGTTGCTGAATAGACCTTTTGCTTCTGTGCTACAATAAATTAATGGAAAAAGGATTAACAACTCTTGAGGCGCAAAAAAGACTCGTAACTTTTGGCAAAAACGATATCGCAAGACAAAAAAGAGTTGCGCCTTTTTTTCTTTTTACCTCTCAATTTCCATCATTTACAAATGCCATTCTTTTGGGAGCCTCTCTTCTCTCTTTTGTCATAGGTAATATCATCGATGGAATTTTTATCCTTTCTGTTCTTGTTATAAATGCCATCTTTGGCTTTGTTCAAGAATACAAAGCAGAACAGTCTCTTCAGAAACTCAAGGATTATATCAAGCTAACTATCCGCGTAATTAGAAACGGAAAAGAAACGCAAATCCAGTCCATGGATATTGTTCCAGGAGATATAGTAATACTCTCTGAAGGAGACCGGATATGCGCTGATGGCAAGATTACAACAGATAAACCTATTGAGATTGATGAATCTATCCTAACAGGCGAATCAATTCCCGTTGTGAAAAATAAGAACGATGATGTATTCTTGGGAACCCATATAACAAGAGGCCGAGGATTATTATTAGTTGAGAAAACAGGGATGAATACCCGCTTTGGAAAAATAGCCCACACCCTTTCTATTCTAACATCGGAAAAAACCCCTCTACAGAGGCGTCTTGACGGTATGGGAAAAGCAATTACTGGAATGGTAATCGCAATTACCCTCTCTCTTATCTTTATTGGCATTCTTCAGGAAAAGGAATTTTTGCCGCTATCTATTCTTGCAATTAGCGTTGGAGTTGCAGCAATCCCAGAAGGACTTCCTATTATAGTAACCATTGCTCTTGCTATTGGAGTTGCGAGAATGGCAAAAAAGCGCGCGATTATCCGAAAAATGGCATCTATTGAAACACTTGGAGCTGTACAGATAATTTTAATTGATAAAACAGGAACCTTAACGCAAAATACACAAAGGGTAAGAAAGACTTGGCTAACTCACAAGGACTCTTTGCCTTCACTTCTTAAGGCATGTATTCTTGGTAACACCGCATCACTAATTCATAAGACCGACAAAAATTCTTTTGAAATAGTTGGAAGCAAAACCGATGGAGCGCTTCTGCTGTTTGCGAAATCGAAGCTTAAAGATACTGAAAAAGTAAAAAGTGCTGGAAAAGTGATTGATGAATACTCTTTTGACCCTGACAGAAAAACAGTCACAACAGTTTTTGAAGAGAATGGCAAAAGACATGCGTTTGTAAGAGGCGCTCCGGAAGTAGTCCTTGAAAATAGCAAACTTGAAAAAACTGAAAAAGAACGTATAGGAAAACTCTTTGAGGAATATGCAGAAGAAGGACTTCGTGTTATTGGATTTGGATCAAAAATAGAAAAGCATCCAGGCTCAGACCGCATACACATAGAAAAAGATCTTGATTTCCTGGGCTTTGTCGGCATATACGATCCCCCTAGAGTTGAGGCAAAACAAGCTGTAGAAAAAGCACGCCAAGCAGGTATCCGAACCATAATGGTAACAGGAGACAATGAGTTAACTGCACTTAGTATTGCCAAAGAAGTAGGTCTTATTGAAAAAGATGAAGATGTGATAACATGAGAAGAAATTGAAAAATTGCCTGACGAGGAGCTTGAAAAGATAATTCTAAAAA
>JBBTXK010000124.1:0-7682 GCA_038062315.1 Patescibacteria group bacterium | reverse complement strand
TATGTATAACGATGCTCAAAAATTGCAGGTATCCAGTAAAATGACGCCAGAAGAAGGCCTAAGAAAAGCGAAATAAATGAATAAATGTAATTCTTGGGTCTTTTCGCAAAAAACAAACCAAAAAAGATGCAGATTAAAAAGAATACCAGACTAATAGAGTTATGGGAAAGAATAAGAAGACTAGTCCCCAAAGAAACGACAAGGATGTTCTTGAAACTGGGTTTGCCAAAAAGTAGCGTAATTCCCCAAAGCACAAGAGGGAAAAAAGCATAAGCATAGACTTCTCCAAAACTGCCTCTAATTAAAATTTCAACAAGTCTAAAAGGAATAAATTGATAAAAAAGCGTAACTAAAAATGCCTTTTTTATATTTTTAAAAAATGCCATGGAGAATCCAAACATAAAAATTCCAGACAATAAGAAACTCAAAACAAGAGTGATTTTAAAAGCATTAACTAATCCCGCCCCTAGTAAAATAAAAAAAGAAGAAATAAGATAGGGTACATGATATATGAAATTAAAAAGAGGCATTCCGTATCCGTAATTCAGGTCTCCTGCCCATCTCACCGGAAGCTGTCCGTCTTGCAGAGCCTTAAAATATGCTCCGATCCTTGCCAAATGAACCAATCCATCATGCAAGTGAGGAAATTGTGATGTCAAAAAAATACTTATTAGTGGGAGTGTTGATATGCCAAGAACAATAAGATAATACTTGAGATATCTCATGGGTTTATCCTATATAAAGAAAGCCAATGCGAGCTAATTCCGCGCCTATAAGAAGAGACAGGTGTTACAGGCCATAACTTCGGGGCATCCCCTATGGTTTTACACATGTTACAAGGCTGATAAAATAACATGTAGGTTGGAATTTGTTTCCTGACTTTATCTAATTCTTTAGGCAACGTTTCTTCAGTTGGCCAAAAACCGGTAAGTTTAATATTTTTATTGCTAACTAAGTAAATTTCAAGGGCATATGGCATCAGGCCAAAAGTACCTTGAGTGCCAACAAAAATTTTTTTGTCTTTTGCTTCTTGCTCTAGAAATTCTACTACTTCCTTAACACCTGCGCCCGAAGTCCAGCCATTGCGATATTGTTCTAGATCTGAATGAGGAATTGGAGCCTTAGAAAAATTGTTTATGATAAGATAAAAAGAGTGAAGCGGCAAAAACAACAAAATGACAAAAATACCAAATAATAAAATTTTATTTTTTATCAAATCTTTTATTTTAAATATCGAGAATCCGATAAGCGGTAACAGTGTTAGCGTCATAAAAAAGATGAACCGAGGATATAAGGTTTTTCCAAAAATTGCTAATGCCACAAATGGAATAATAAACCAAAGAAACAGAAATATCTTTTCTCTTAAAAATTTCTTATCTGTTAGAAAAGATAAGACAACCAGCAATACCCCGGAAAAAGTCATATATCTTCTCAGCCAATCCCATTCACCCAGAATATTTCCATACCAAAATCTAAAGGGGTGTTCCATCCATTCTTTAAAGGGATATACGAACAACGCATTTTTGCCTTCAATAACGTAGAAATAGGGGGAAAGTCTAAGAATCGAATATATGCCGTACGAGATTATGATTGAAACAACTGCTAATCCTCCCCATTTTAAAAGCCTTAAATATTTATCTTTAAGTTTAAAATCGAACAAGAGAAGCGAAACGGGCAAAAGATAAATATTAAAAAAGGCACTTGTTTTTGTCAAAACCCCCCCACCAACAACCATTCCTAAAATAAGAGCAATATCTAAACGTATCCTTCTTACTAACAAAACCACAAAATACACACCCCATACAGTAAATACTCCAACCAAACTCTCATATAAAGCCATTCTGTCATAAACAAGCGCCATTGGGTATATAGCATAAAGAAAAGCAGAAATGATGCCGATCGCTGAGCTTTTAAATATTTCGCGTCCCAAGAAAAACAATCCAACAACGCTAAATAATCCTGCGATAACTGATGTTAATCGTCCTGCAAGCAATGGATCTTCGACTAATCGCATAATAATCATCGTTGCCCATACAAATGATGGCTGCTTCCCATCGACAAGTGAAATAAATCGCCACGAAGCATCATTGTTGGCAATCTGCGCCCACCTCACATAAATAGCCTCGTCTGTAAAAATGGGGAGTTCTAATATGTTATAAAGACGGCTAAACAGATAAAGAATAATTATTGCAATGCCAAAAACGAATTCGAATTTATGTTTTTTGAAAAAGTCCATAGCAAAATTATACAGGAAAGTAGGGGAAAAATGAAATAAGAAGCTCGTCGCAAAATATTATTTTTATTCCAACGTTCTTAAGAATGTTAGAATAAATAACGGAAATTCCGGATTGGATGAGTCAATAACACATCCAACGTACTGTAGTAGTAACACAAATAGTTATAGATATCAAAAAGCTCTAGCTTATTACTTTTCTCTAAAAGCTTGGTTGAAGACTGTTTGCCCTGCGAAAGCTTGTTGAAGCAGGGATTGTTTTAAAAGTGCCAATCCTTGCAACTGCTCCTCCTGCAACTTCTGAAGGAAAAGGGTTTTCTGAAGAATTGCCTCTATAGCCAGGTACTCGGCGGTAAACACCTTTGCCTACTTGAATAAGATATCCCTCTTCATATAGCTTTCTTACTGCTCTCCAAGGATCGCGGGCTTTGGGAAAAGATTTGAAAACATAATCAACAACGTCGTCATGTGGAAGATCTTTATTAGGATACCTATCGAAATACTCTTTTATTAAACCAGAAATTGTTTTATTCATTTTTGCTACAGAGCTTATTTTATCAGAAACTACAGAAGTTAGGTAGGGGAAGAGAGGCGTTTGATAAAAGAAAGGGCGCGTTTTGAGGAAAGGACAAAAAGCAGAATCCCAATAACAATTGAGGCTACCAATAACTTTATCTTCAACTCCACAATATCCTTTGGCCACTCGCCCATCAAAAGAAAGGGGATATATGAAGCAAGCATGCCAAAGGAAACACAAATTGTTAGAATAACAACAGCCCTATTTTGAACAATAAGCGCTGCGAAGGGAATTAGCATTAGGAAATACCATGGCTGAAGCTCTGGATTCTTATTAACCCCAGATGCAAATGAAGTTGCAAAAACTGCTATTGTCATTAGGATAAAGGAAGCTGAAAAAACTTTTTTAAAGTCAATTTGTTGACTCCTAAGCTGTTTTATCGTGATGTAAATAAATACTGGCAATAAAAATATTGTTGCAAATTTTATTCCAATTGACAAAAAAAATGTCAAAAAGGAAAAAAAATAGTTCTTTCTCATCAACAAATACAAGGCCAAAACAGCGAAAAATACCATAACGATGTCGTTATGGGAAGATACCAAGCTTTCAATTATAACTAGGGGGTTTAGTGTAAAAAAAACCACGCCAAAAATTTCATTTTGTGGAGAAACTTTCTTAAGAATTCTACTGATATAAAATGCTGTCCCTATAAAACTTAAGGAGATAATGGATTTAAACAGAAAAAAAGTTGGGAGAAAGAAATTTATTCCTAAGGATAAGGGCGCCGTTAATATTATCCAGACTGGTCCATAAGGATATGGACGATGTGTTGCATGCATAAAGGAAAGCATCGGATCTTGGGGATAATCTAAAGCTTTATGTAGATAAGGATTTTGATGATAGTGCGTTATAATTTTTGCATCAAATATATAATTGAACAGATCATAAGAAAACGCATTGTAGGAAAAGGTAAGGATTATAGTGGTAGCGATAATTAAACCCCAAATCACCCCAATCTTCTTAATCTCCCCAACTCTAGCTAATCCAAGGAAGAAAAAATAAAATAGAAAAAGAAGCGAAATAGTAACAACATAAAAGATGGCAGAAAGAGGTCTTTGAAAATAACCTATGTTCTGAAAATACTTCTGAATAACTTGCCAAATCGACCACTGAGATAAAGTAAGACCAAGATCTACCTGAGTAAAAGAGTAAAAGAATAATCCAACAACCGATATCAAATATCCAATTCCCAATAATTTCAAATTTTTCAGCTAGCTATACCTCCCTTTGACGTCGTTAAACTTTATTTTTAGTAAGTCAACAAAACCATTTATTGAATCTTTAATCGGGTTTACTCTTCTTGTCTCAACATAAAGCCATTTAACAGGAACTTCCTTAATCCTATACTTCAACTTTTGAGCAATATACAGAAGCTCTACGTCAAAGCCGGGAGAAACACTTGAGCCCGAAACCTTTTGATCGTTAAGATGGAAAGTCTTCATCTTTGTAAAAAGATTTCGGGCAACATCATGCCGAAACATCTTAAAGCCGCATTGAGTATCCGAAATACCTTTAATTCCAATCAAAAAATTTCTTAAAAACATCATACCCCGAGCCATAAGAATACGCGTGAATGGCGCGCCTTTACGCCTGCTACTTCTTGACCCAATAACAATATCATAACCTTCCCTAAAATAAGGCAATAATTTGTCCAGCTCTTCTGTAGGTGTTGCCTGATCCATGTCGGCAAATAAGATGTATTGACCTTGACTTCCTAAAACCCCTTTGATAATTGTTCCTGCCTTACCAAGATGAGGGTTTTCAATGAGTTTAAAGTTTTTGTTATCTTTTATAAAATCTCTTACAAATTCAACGCTTCCATCTGTCGAACCATCATCAACTATAATTACCTCATAAGCATATTTCTTTTTGCTTAAAAAATGCTCAACTTTATCCAAAACCCCCTTCTGAAGATTCGCCATTTCATCAAATGAGGGAATGACAACCGAAAGAAAAACCTTATTATTCACATTCGAATTATACAAGAATCGCAACATTGAAACAACCGAGCCTTGTGATATGAGACATATTAAGGTAAAATAGTTATAAATAATCACCTTATGGCGCGTTCGTCTAGTGGCCTAGGACGGGTCGTTCTCAACGACCAAATCACCGGTTCAAATCCGGTACGCGCTACAAAATTTGCTATGCGTGGAGGACTGCTTGCTGATGCTGCGGAACCTCATGCTTTTTTACTCTTAGGGGTTCTTTAAGAGCAATACCCAATACCTCATCCATATGAGAAACGAACCTAAAGCTCAAATCATGTAATACCTCTTTTGGAATGTCTTCTAAATCCTTTTTATTTTCTTTTGGAAGAACAATTGTCTTAACACCTGCTCTATGAGCTGCGATTACCTTTTCTTTAAGCCCGCCGATTTCCACAACTCTGCCTCGCAAAGTTATCTCCCCCGTCATCCCAACTTTCCTATTTACAGGAATTTTAGTCAGAGCCGAAATCAGAGCTGTTGTTATTGGAATTCCGGCAGAAGGACCATCTTTCGGAACAGCCCCTTCGGGAACATGGATGTGTACGTCAATTTTCTGATAAAACTTCTCAGGCAAACCAAGCTCTCCAGCGCGAGCCCTGATGTAAGACATCGCAGCCTGACATGATTCTTTCATTACATCTCCTAGCTGGCCTGTAAGAATAAGCTGTCCTTTTCCTGGCATAAGAGCGACCTCAATAAACAAGATATCTCCTCCTGCTTCTGTCCACGCAAGTCCAGTTGACATGCCGATTTCGTCTTTTTTCTCAAGCAAAGTCGAGCTGATCTTAATTGGTCCGAGATACTTTGGAACATCTTTTTCCGTAACTTTTATCTTGTCCTTTTTTCCTTCGGCTATTAATTTCGCCGCTTTTCTTAATATTGTTGCTATTTGCCGCTCGAGACTCCTTACTCCTGCCTCCCTAGTATAATGCTCTATAACAAACTTTACTGCCTCATCAGTAATCGCTATTTTATCAATTGTCAAACCGTGGTTTTCTATCTGTTTTTTCAGTAAGAAGTCGCGCGATATCTTAAATTTCTCAAAAAGAGTATATCCTGCAAAATTTATAACCTCTAACCTATCTTTTAAGGCTGGAGGAATAGTGTCCAAGATGTTTGCTGTTGTCACAAACATCACATCCGAGAGATCAAAAGGAACTTCCAGATAATGATCCGAGAATTGATAGTTTTGCTCTGGATCAAGCGCCTCCAAAAGCGCAGAAGAAGGATCCCCTCTGAAATCTGTTCCCACCTTATCGATTTCATCAAGCATAAAAACCGGATTGTGAGTGCCTGCGTCTTTAATGCCTTGGATAATCCTTCCAGGCAACGCACCTACATAGGTACGTCTATGTCCTCTAATTTCTGCCTCATCTCTTATCCCTCCAAGGGAAACTCTTACAAATTTTCTTCCAAGAGAACGTGCAATAGATTTTCCAATTGATGTTTTACCAACTCCAGGCGGACCTGCAAAACAAAGTATTGGCCCTTTCATTTTTCCAGAAAGCTTATGAACTGCCAAATACTCAACGATCCTTTCTTTTACTTTAGTTAGCCCGAAGTGGTCCTCATCCAAAATCTTTTCTGCCTTTCCAATGTCTACGTTGTTTTTGCTTTTTATTGCCCAGGGAAGAGAAACCAACCAATCTAGGTAATTTCTAATGTAGCCTGCCTCTGGGTTGAATTGGGCCATTTGTGAAAGTTTTTTGACTTCCTTTTTGGCTTTTTCCGCAATCTCTTCAGGCATTTTTGCCTTTTTAATCTTTTCCATGTATTCTCGCGTTCCGCTATCTTCTTCTTCCCCGAGTTCTTTTTCTATAGTCTTAAGCCTTTCTCTAAGTATTGCCTCTCTTGCTCCTTTTTCAAATCTCTCCTGAGTTTTTGACGCAATACGTTTTTCTAATTCCAATATCTTAAGCTCCTTTGAGAGAAAATCTGCTATTTTCTCAAGTCTTGTTTTAACATCAGTTATTTCTAACAATTCCTGTCTTTCGGAAGGCTTAACATCTAAAACCGATGCTATAAGATCTGCAAATTCATACGGAGAATTATCTGACATGATATTCATAAATACCAAGAAATCTACAGTCTTTCCAAAATTCATGGCTCTTCTAAATTCGTTTGTCAGATGGTTGCAAAGTGCTTTTACCTCTGGACTACTGTCAACTATATCTGGCATTTCAACCGCTCTTGCGGTGAGATACGATCCTTGCTCCTCAACTGAGATGATTCTAACTCTCGAAATCCCTCTAACTTGGGCTATAATTTCTCCTGCTGTTCGAGTCATACGCTCAATGCGCGAGAGAGTACCAATACTGTAAAGATCTGAGGGCGCGGGATCATTAAGCTTTGAATCTCTCTGGAGAACAAAACACACAATTCTTTCGCTTGTGAATGAAGCTTCAAGAGCTGCCAAGCTCTTTGGTCTCCCAAAGGTTAAAACCGAATCTGTATTTGGGAAGATTACCCCATCGCGTATTGGAATTAAAGGAACAACTTTTTCCATAGTATTTTATAGTTTCACTAGATATTAGCAATCTATCATAGCATCTGCTAATTGTCAATAGCCTATATAGTTAACTCTATTGTCTTCTGGTTAACTATAATATAAAATGTGCTCCTGGTCAATATGTTATTGGTGGTTGACAAACGGCTACTTAGGTTTAGAATCTATATATAGCCTTAATTATGAATACACAAACGGTTATTTTTCAAGGCATATCTTTTATAAATGTCGCCAACCCTCATGACCTTGACATCAAAGACCTTAGAAACAACTTTGGCTTTAGTCCTCTTGACCTTGAAGATTATATCCATAGAACCCAAGTGCCAAAGATCGAAGTGCACAAAAATTACACCCTTATTGTCTTGGATTTTCCTT
>JBBTXK010000123.1:0-3914 GCA_038062315.1 Patescibacteria group bacterium | reverse complement strand
AGGTTTTAAAAGAAACAGTTGGTTCTCAGGATCAGGTACTAGCGGCACATGGGGGCTTCAACCATATAACTTTTCATAAAAATGGGGAAATTACACTTAGACCTATAACTCTCGCATCTAAGCGAATTGCGGAACTTGAAAATCATCTGATGTTATTCTATACAGGAATTCCTCGTGTTGCGTCAAAAATAGCTCTAAGCTATGTAAAAAAAATTAAAACCCGACAAAAACAACTTAGCATTATGCAAGATTCGGTAGACGAAGCTCTCTCCATTTTAACGAGTAAGCGCGATATAAAAAATTTTGGTGAACTCTTAAACGAGTTTTGGCAAATAAAGAGAACCTTAAGCCCTCAAGTTTCCAATTCCACAATCGATGAAATTTATAAAAAAGCCCAATCCTCAGGCGCTATTGGGGGAAAGCTAGTAGGCGCGGGCGGCGGCGGATTCTTACTTTTGTTCGTTCCACCACAAAGTCAAAAAAAGGTAAGAGAAAGCTTAAAAAAACTTATTTTTGTTCCTTTTAAATTCGAATTGCAAGGTTCTCAAATTATCTTTTATGACGCTCAAGAAGATTATTCTGCAGAAATCAAACGTCATTTAACTCGACGAACCTTATTAAAATGATATCAAAAAAAGCTAGAGTTTATATTGCTGGCCATAAAGGATTGGTTGGGTCAGCCGTTTTACACAAGTTCCAAAAGGAAGGATACGCTAATCTAATAACTCGTACTCGTCAAGAACTAGATTTAACTGAAAGAGGTTTGGTCGAAAAATTTTTTGATAAAGAAAAACCGGAATATGTTATTATTGCTGCAGCCCGTGTAGGAGGAATTAAAGCCAATATGAGTTATCCAGCAGAATTTCTTTATGAAAACTTAATGATCCAAAACAACTTAATTTGGGTTTCCCACCTAAAGGGAGTCAAGAAGTTATTATTTTTATTAAGTTCATGTATTTACCCAAGAGAGTGTCCTCAACCCATGAAGGAAGAATATCTTCTGATGGGTAAACTTGAACCTACTAATGAAGGATATGCAATTGCTAAAATTGCAGGTTTGAAACTTTGTGAGTATATTCATAGACAGTTTAAGAAGAGATTTATCTGTGCTATGCCAGCTACAATCTACGGCCCGAATGATAAATTTGATCCTGAAGTCTCTCATGTATTGCCAGCACTGATAATAAAATTTTTAGAAGCCAAATACAATGGGTCATCTTCTGTTGAAATTTGGGGAACGGGGAATGTGAGACGAGAATTTCTTTTTGTTGAGGATCTCGCGGACGCATTATTTTTTTTAATGCAAAATTATGACGATAAGAGCTTTATTAATGTTGGAGTAGGTAGTGATATAACAATTAAACAATTAGCAAACGAGGTTTGTAAACTCACAGGATTTGGGGGAAAAATAAAATTTGATGTTACCAAACCAGATGGCATGCCTAGAAAACTATTGGATACAAGTAGGCTTAAAGCTTATGGTTGGAGACCTAAGGTTACCTTAGAGGAGGGTTTAAAGCGGACCATTGACTGGTATAAAAACTTATGAACTCTAAATTCTATCGCTCGTTATATCGAATCAGACGTGTTGAAGAAGAAATTGCAAGAGTTTATCTAATAGATAAAATCAAAAGCCCAGTGCATCTCTCTATTGGACAAGAAGCAGTCTCCGTAGGAGTATGTGAAGCTTTACGATCGGATGACATTGTCTTTGGTTCATACAGAAGCCATGCATTTTATTTGGCTAAGGGAGGGGATCTTAAGCGTATGATTGCAGAGCTTTATGGGAAGATTACTGGTTGTGCCAAGGGGAAAGGTGGCTCAATGCATTTGATAGATCGAGCACATGGCGTAATGGGTGCTTCAGCTGTTGTTGGTACAACTATAGCCAATGCCGTGGGATTCGCTTATGCCCTAAATTATCAGGAGAAACGTTCAATTGTTGTTAGTTTTTTTGGTGATGGAGCAATTGACGAAGGGGTTTTCCATGAAAGTCTGAACTTTGCCGCACTCAAAAAACTTCCCATTATATTTATATGTGAGAATAATTTATATGCAATTCATACACATCAATTTCAAAGACATGCAAATCCAAATATTTGGGAGCGAGTGCGCTCTTATGGAATACCTGCACAGCGAATTGAAGGTAATAATATTTTTAAGATATATAGGGAGGTAAGTAAGGCCGTTAAGACTTTGGGAACTCGCGGAACAGGTCCATTTTTCTTTGAATGTATGACTTACCGCTGGAAGGAACACGTAGGGCCTGGTGATGATTTTCATTTAGGGTATCGGGCTGAAGAAGAAAGAACCCCGTGGGTAAAAAATGATCAAGTTAAAAGGATCGCTTCGTTAATTGATCCAAAAAAACGCCAAAGAATAGAAAACCAGGTAGAGGAAGAAATTAGAGAAGCCTTCGAGTTTGCTGAGGCAAGTCCATTCCCAAAAGATTTTGAATTATACAGCGATGTTTTTAAAAAGAGTAAATAAATGAAACGTAAACTTTTATACGTTGACGCTATACGTGAGGCAACAGAGCAAGAAATGAAACGGGATAAGTCTGTAATTGTATTTGGCTTGGATGTGGATGATCCCAAAGCTATTCAAGGTACTACCCGGGGACTTGTTGAGAAATTTGGTCCAAACCGTGTATTTGGTACTCCACTTTCTGAAGATGCTATGACAGGTGCAGCAGTTGGTATGGCACTAGCTGGCCTTCGGCCTATTCATGTTCATATCCGCATGGATTTTATGATGTTGGCAATGAACCAAATAATTAATGTGGCTGCTAAAAGTCATTATATGTATGGTGGTCAGGTATACTTACCCCTAGTAATCCGTTCAATGATTGGTAAAAGTTGGGGACAGGGGGCACAACATTCACAAGGATTATACTCTTTTTTTATGCATGTTCCCGGGCTTAAAGTAGTTGCACCAACCACACCCTATGATGCTAAAGGTTGCTTAATAGAGGCTATTCGGGATGATAACCCAGTAATTTTTGTAGAGCACAGGATGCTTCATTTCCAGAAAGGACTTGTACCAAGAAAGCAATATGTTGTTTCTCCAGGCAAGGCACGAATCACAGCAAAAGGAAAAGATGTTACATTAGTAGGAATTTCACACATGCAACTTGAGTGTATACGGGCCAAACTATATTTGGAATCTGTCGGTATTAGCACAGAAGTGATAGACCCTATTTGGTTATCACCACTTGATATTGATACTATCTCAAAATCAACTGCTAAAACAGGGAGATTAATTGTTGTTGATAACGATTGGATAAGTTGTGGAGCTAGTAGCCAAATAGTTGCGGATGTGACGGAGCGTTTGCAGGGAAAGAGAGAAATCAGAGTTCACCGTATGGGATATGCAGCTGTGACCTGTCCTCCAACTCCACCTCTGGAAAAATTATTTTATCCAGATGGTCCCAAGATTGCTCAAGCTGCCTACAGAATGATTAAAGATCAAAAAAGCAATTGGCTACCAAGAGAGCGGAAAGATTTACAAGAAATTGAATTCAAAGGTCCTTTTTAAAATGAAAAAACTAGACTGGCCTCTGATGGCAAATAACATCACAAGATATGATTTAGAATCTTTAATTAGATTTCTTCAAACTAGGAACCCGATCTTAACCCATTCTAAAAATGTTAAGGCTTTTGAAAAAGAGTGGTCTAAATGGTTAGGGGTAAAATATAGTATTTTTGTCAATTCCGGAGCTTCAGCCAACCTTTTAAGTATTCAAGCTATCAGGGAGATGTACGGCTTGGGAGAAATAATCGTTCCTCCCTTAACATGGGTATCGGATATTGCATCTGTTATTCAGAATGGTTTTAAGCCTATCTTTGCAGATATTAATCCAAGGACTTTAGGTATGGATACTGATGAAATTATTAAGAAAATCACCCCCAAGA
>JBBTXK010000122.1:0-2301 GCA_038062315.1 Patescibacteria group bacterium | reverse complement strand
CCATCCCTTTTGAATTTTTGATGGGATTTTATGGTGGGCTTTTCTTACGTGTTCTATCTCAAGAAGCCTTGTCCATACGTCTACCCCAAAGTAGCGATTAAAAAAACGAGGATAGCTTTGTAGTGTGAAGCTCAAAAGTGGAACAACTAAGGATAAAAGGTGAATCATAAAGCTAGGAGACAGCTTCTTGGACGACTTTTATTACATAATTTATTTCTTGTTCGGTAAGCTTAGAGTAAAGAGGAAGCGAGATTTCACTTTTCGCTATCTTTTCTGCATTAGGATACATTCCTTCTTTGTAGCCAAACTTTTTACGATAAAATGAAAATAGATGAATTGCAGGATAATTAATAACTGCTCCAACGCCTTTTTTTAGCAAAAAGTTCAAAATCTCATCTCGTTTTTCAGCTGGCGCCCAAATAGGAAAGATATGTCTTCCATGTTTTGAATTTTTAGACTCTTGTGGTATTGTAATTTGACGAAAAGTTGAGAACGACTTTTTGTATACTTGGGCAATTAGCTCTCTTTTTTTCCAGTTTTCCCCAATTTTTTTGATTTGGGGAATAAGAAGTGAGGCCTGAAGGTTATCCATATTATATTTCCATCCCAATACGTCAACATCATATGTTCTTAGTCCAGTTCGAATTCGTTGCGCTAATTCACTTGTTATTCCATGGGATCTAAGTTTGGTAACCAGCTTTGCTGAACGTTCATAATTAGTTGTGAATGCTCCTCCCTCACCAGAGGCTATACTTTTAGTTGCATAAAAACTAAAACAGGAGCCGAAGGATTTTTGTCCAGGGCGAATGCCATCTCTTTTCGATTCAAGCGCGTGGGCTGCATCCTCAACAACCAAAAGTTTGTGTTTTTTGGCAATTACAAGAATTTTTTTCATGTCTACCATTTCGCCGTACAGATGAACAGGAAGAATTACTTTTGTTTTTTTTGTGATTGCTTTTTCGATGAGAGATGGATCGATATTTCCTGTTTCTTTTTCAACATCTACAAATACCGGTGTTCCTCGTGCCATCATTATGGCATTTGCCGTTGCGACAAAAGACATTGGGGTTGTAATGACTTCGTCCCCTTCCCCAACTCCTGCCGCAATAAGGGCTAGATGAAGAGCAGCAGTGCAGCTGGTTAGACCAACTGTATAAGGCGTATTTATGTATTGTGAAAAATCTTTTTCGAAAACATCTACGTATTTTCCAGTGGTCAAAAAAAGCGACTTGAGTACTTTTGTTATTTCATTTATTTCTCTAGCGCCAAGATTATGCTTATAAAATTCAACTTTCATACAGTTCTAATGATGTACTACTGTACCATCTAGGAGCAATATCGAAACTTTTCTTAACCATATTTGTTCACGCCAGATATTTTCATTTTCCTTATACCAGTGTATCGTTTCCATCAAACCCTTATGGAAATCTTTTTGCGGCTTCCATCCCAAAAGTTTATTAATTTTGCTATAATTACATGCAAAGGTTGAGACCTGTCCTGGTCTGTCTTTAACAAATTGAATTTGAGATTTTGGGATCTTCATATATTTTGCAATACGTTTTGCTAAATCAAGGATAGATATTGCATGTCCTGATCCTATGTTAAACACTTCACCTAGAACTTTTTTAATCGGCGCATGGATTAGAATATCAACAGCGGTTGAGAGGTCATCGACGTGCATATAGTCTCTTTCCGGACTACCGTTTCCATGGACAGTTATCGGTTCATTGAAAATCCCACTGGTTATGAAGCGGGAAATTGCCTTTTCAAGATGTTGTCTGGGACCGTAAATATTAAACGGGCGAAGAATAACTGCTGGAATTTCGTAAGTAACATAATAAGAATAGACAAGACGATCTGCTCCTGCTTTGGCTGCTGCG
This sequence comes from Patescibacteria group bacterium, assembly GCA_038062315.1. GTDB lineage: Bacteria > Patescibacteriota > Microgenomatia > Levybacterales > UBA12049 > JACOXT01. Next base: position 421 of record JBBTXK010000122.1, on the reverse strand, counting down.
TACGGGCTATGCGGATTTAGCGGATGAGATTCATCCATTTTTTTTGTAGTACCTTTACCATAGACCTCACATGTAGAAATGTGCAAAAATCTTTCAACTGTTTTTTTGTGACGGTAAACTGCGTTAGCAACTGCTTGGGTACCCAAAACGTCTGTTTCAAAAAATTTTACATTATCATGAATGGATCGTGTTACATGGGTCTCAGCCGCAAAATGAATAACGATGTTTGATTCTCCTACAAGACTATCAACCAAATTTGAGTTACGAATGTCGCCATATACAAATCTAAAGCGCGGACTATTTAACAGCTTTTCTGAAAAGTTCTTAAGATTACCTGCATAGGTGAGGGCGTCAAGAGCTATAAATGAAAAGTCTTTATATTTCAAAAAGAGGTAGTCCAAGACATTGCTGCCAATAAAAC
>JBBTXK010000121.1:0-4944 GCA_038062315.1 Patescibacteria group bacterium | reverse complement strand
AGGGACAAACATTGATTTTTTACTTAATGACATTTCGCGCCAGAAGAAAGTCAGCTATTTTGTCTCTAAATTAATAATAGTTTCCGATGGAAGCACGGATAACACCGTAAATGAGGCTAAAAAATCGAAGATAAAACTCAAGCTTATTGTAAATAAAATCAGGAAAGGTTTGGCAAATGTTCAAAATACAATAATTAAATATACGTATTCTGATGTACTCGTTTTACTGCAGGCGGACATAAGAATTAACGACGCATTTTTCATCGAGAAACTTATTAAGCCTATTATTGAGGAGAAGGCGGATTTGGTTGTGCCTTCTGTTTGCGAAATGAAGCCAAAAACCTTTTTTGAGAAAGCACTTTATGTCAGTGCAAAAATTAAAAATATAGCATACGAGAAAATTAACAATGGTAGAAATGTATATACCTGTAGAGGTATCGCAAGGGCATTTTCTAAAAATCTATATTCAGAAATAAACTTTCCGATAAGTGTAGGTGAAGATGCATTCTCGTATCTCTATTGTATTAAGAACGGTTTTGACTATTATTTCGTTAATGATGCAAAAGTTATTTTCAGGCTTCCTACTAACTTTAGCGATCACAGGAAGCAAAGTTTGAGATTCTTCCAATCCCAGCAAATCTTAAAAGAAGAATTTGGGAAGAAGCTTATTAAAGAGAACTACCGGCTTCCAATATCAATCCTTTTAGCTTCCCTCATAGAGAACCTTATAAAAAACCCATTCTTAACGTCGTTTTATATTATAGTTTTATTTTATCTTAAATTTCAGTCATTTTTCTTAAACGACATTAATGACAAGTGGGTAGTTTCTAAAAGCTCAAAAGTAGTTAAAAACGTTCAGGAGGAAAGTTTATGAAAATAATTTTAAGAAAACTTATTTACGGATTTATATATTTTGCGGAATCACTTTTTAGTAAGAAATTGGATGTCGTAGTTACCTGTTACCATGGATTTTCTTCTGACGGATGGAGATTTAGCGTTCCTATTAAGGAGTTTAAGAAACAACTAAATTTTTTAAAGCAAAATTATGAATTCATCACAATTGATGATTTGCGCTTTTATCTCGAAAATAAAAAAAATATATCTAAACCTTCTGTCCTTATAACAATAGATGATGGTTACGAAGATGTCTTAGAAACAAAAGACATTTTCCATGAAATGAAGATTAAACCCCTATTATTTTTATTATCAAATCCAGACAGTGCGGATAGAAGTGAGTTAGGCAATAAAAAAAAACTTTTGACGGAAAAACAGATGAAGATCTTAGTGAAGGAGGGATGGTCATTTGGGTCTCATGGAGCAACACACGCTGATTTTTCTAAGCTCTCAAACAGCAAAATCGAAGAAGAAGTAGTTGTTTCAAAACGGAACTTAGAAAAAATGTTTGGGGTATCTGTTAAATATTTTGCTTATCCAAAAGGAAGATATACAGATAAGATCGTTTCTGCTGTTAGTAAATCAAGTTATGTTTTAGCCTTCTCTATGGATGATGAAATAATATCGCCTGGTGTTAATAAATTTACGATTCCCAGAGTAGGCGTTGATGGCTCGCATTCTTTCTATGAGTTTTCAATACTGTTTTCTTTCTGGGCAATAATGGTTAGAAAAATAATTAAAAAACACTTTCCCAATTTTGCTTTATGAAGAATTTAATAACAGATACTGAAAATAAGAAAATTGACGTTATTGTTAAGTATTTTCTTCCTGTTATTGCCGGGATAGAGATGAACGTTATGGAGACATATAGCAGACTGGCGAAAAAAGGATGGGATGTTACCATTCATACATCAAAGGATACATATTTGAAAAAAAATCACCTGCCAAAGTTAGAATTTATGAGGAATATGAAGATTAGGCGGTATCCTTTCCGCTGGTATGGGTTTTTTCCTGAAATAAATTACCAGGAGACTGATTTGGTTTCTTTGCATAATTTTGATATGTTTCCCCACATGCATATCTTGATTAGAGCATTGATCTTTAAAATATTTAATAGGAAAAACTTTAAGGTTTTGTTAACTCCGCATGGAGGGTTTAATCCCGAATGGAGAATATTTTCAAAGCCCCAGACATTTATAAAGAGAAGTTACCATTATCTAGTGGCAAATAAATTAATAAATCTTACTGTAGATGGTATTAGAACAGTCTCTGACTGGGAGAAGAAGCAGATGGTTGAACATGGGATAGATTCACGAAGAATATTTACCATAGTAAATGGATTGGAAGATGAAGCATATATGGACATTGACAGATCAGCAAGTGCTGAAATAAAAAAAATTGTTTCTGGCATAGGAAAATATATATTGCAAATAGGAAGAATATATAAAATAAAAAATTACGAAACTACAATAAAAGCATTGGCTATGTTACCTGAAGAAATAAAATATGTGATAGCTGGACCAATTCAAGAAGAAAAAAGATATATAGAAAATCTATACAAGTTAATTAACGGACTGGGTTTAAAAGAGAGAGTTATCTTTGTAGGCGTTATTAAAGGCGTAGATAAGTTTTATTTAATCAAACATGCACAGATGATGGTTCACATGGCGATTTGGGAGAGTTTTTGCAATGTGGTACATGAGGGTCTAAGTCAAGGAACAGTCTGCATAGTGGCAAATAATACTGCACTTTCCTATTTAATTAAAAATGGGAAGAATGGATACTTGGCGGAAACCTATAATACAAATAAACTTGCGCAGAAAATTCGGTTCGTTTTGAACAATAAAAATAAAAGGGTAATTAAAGATATTGAATCAAGAAGCAAGAAATATGGATTAGAAAATTCTTGGGACAAAATTACAGAGAGAATAAGCGATTTCTATACGATGATAGTTCAACAGAGGCTTATCTTGAGAGGATTTTAAATGATTATAGTAGATAAAGTTTTGGAAAAATTGGAAAGAGAAAATAATCCAATTAAAGTAGGGCTTGTGGGCGCTGGTTTTGCAGGCCGAGGCTTTATGCTTCAGATGCTTACTGTTGTCCGCGGCATGAGGCTTGTTGCGGTTTCCAATAGAACCCGTTCACACGCGTTACTTGGGTTTAGGCAGGCAGGTTTTAAAAACTATAAGGAGGTTTCAAATCTGATTGAGGCTGAAAAAACAATAGGAAATGGTAAGTGTGTCTTGACAGACAACCCGCTTCTTCTAACAGATTCTCAGGAGATCGATGTTATTGTTGAAGCGACAGGAGACGTAGAGTTTGGTTCCCAAGTTATTCTAAGATCAATAGAAAATAAAAAACACGTTGTATTGATTAACGCAGAGCTCGATGCAACACTCGGCCCTATTTTAAAAGTGAAAGCAGATCATGCAGGTGTTGTTTATACCCAAGCTGACGGAGACCAGCCGGGAGTTTTAATGAATCTCTATCGTCAAGTTTCTTCATGGGGTTTTAAGCCTGTCATGGTTGGCAATATAAAAAGCTTAATTGACGTTAGGCGAACACCTAGAACTCAGGAAAAATGGGCGAAAGAACATTTCCAAAAGCCAAAAATGGTAACATCTTTTGCAGACGGGACAAAAATAGGTGTTGAGATGGCAACAATTGCAAACGCAACCGGTTTTCCAGTCGGAAAAAGAGGAATGGAAGGGCCAAAATGCGATCGAGTAGAAGATGCTTTTAAATTGTTTGATTTTAAAAAACTTATAACGACTGGTTTGACTGACTATATTTTAGGAGCAGAGCCTAGCTTTGGTGTTTTTGTTTTGGCAACGTGCGATCAGCCTATCCGTAAGCGTTATATGAGCGTTTATAAAATGGGAGACGGGCCGTTGTATACGTTCTATACTCCATATCATTTGAGTCCTTTGGAGGCACCCCTTAGCGTTGCACGGGCGGCAATATTTCGTGACGCGGCTCTTTCGCCACTTGGAAAACCCGTATGCGATGTAGTAACTTTGGCAAAAAGAGATATCAAAGAGGGAGAAAAACTTGACGGTATCGGCGGTTTTCTAACATATGGAGCGATTGACAATGCAGACACGTGTTTTAAAAACAACTTATTGCCAATTGGTTTGGCCAACGGGTGTATTGTGAAACGAAATATTTCAATAGATACAGCAATTACCTATGAGATGGTTGGTCTCCCAAGGGGAAGACTTTCGGATAAATTAAGGAAGGAGCAAAATGATAAATTCTTTAAGAAGTAAAAAACTATCGCTTACGGTTGGTATTACTACCTGTTACGCAGGAGAATCAATTCTTGAAACTGTCAGATCGATTCGTTGGTCTTATGGGGTTGGTAAATTCCGCTTTGTTATTGTTTCTGATCGAGAGCCCTTCAGCCCAAACGTAAAAAAAGACTTAAAAAGATACGGTGTTACGCTTATTGAGAATAAAGTCGAAGGCAGCCAATTCAAAAAGAAAAAACAAATCTTAAAACTTTGCAATACAGACTTGATTGTTTTTACAAACGATGACGTACTCTTTGGACAAAATACTTTAGCCTCTGTTGTAGACGAATTTGAAAAAAATAATAAAATAACTTTGATAAGCGTAAATAATCAGCCTCTGGAATCTGACTCGCTAATGGCAAAAACCATTGATGTCGGAACTAATATTGTAAATAGAATTGCCAAAGCATGGAATAATGGCGACAATTATCTTTCAGTGATTGGCAGATTTGAAGCTACAAGAACAAATTGGATAAAAAAATATTTTGATTTGCAAGATAATGTTGTTTCGTCTGATCAATACATATATTTTGAGAATAGACGGCATGGAGGAATGTACAAATTTCTTTCAACAGTCTCTGTTTACTTTAGGAATCCGCAAACTTTGAAGGAGCATTTGAGAAAAAGCAGTAGATTTCAATATTCAAAGAAAGAGATGTCTAAATACTTTGGCTATACAGCATTAGATTATAAAATACGTAAGTTAATTTTCTTAAAAGCAATAATGAAAGAGTTTTTCACAACCCCGATGTTT
>JBBTXK010000120.1:0-1771 GCA_038062315.1 Patescibacteria group bacterium | reverse complement strand
TCTTTGTTAAATTTATCTCTAAGGAATACTGCTCTCGGACTATACAAATCTACTCATAAATTAAGTAGGGCTAAACACTTTCTACATCTTTATCTCAATTCCTACTCCTGCGGGAAGTTCGAGGTGGGTAAGGCTGTCAATTGTTTTGTCTGTTGGGGAAATTATATCAATTAATCTTTTGTGAACTTTTATTTCAAAATGGTCACGAGCGTCTTTGTCTATAAAAGGAGATCTATTAATCGCATAAACGCTTCTTTTGGTAGGAAGAGGGACTGGTCCTACGACTTTTGCGCCAGTTCTTATCGCCGTATCCAAGATCTGCTGACAGCAGCTGTCAATTACTCTCGCATCATAACTTTTTAAACGCACCCTTATTCTTCCTTTAGCCATTTATAAAATAAAAATCAAAGAACCCTGCCGACAGGCAGATTATCAAGCAACAATTTTACTTATAACTCCTGCTCCGACTGTTTTTCCGCCCTCGCGAATCGCAAATCTAAGTCCTTCTTCCAAGGCTACAGGAACAATAAGCTTGACAGTCATCTTGGTATTATCGCCTGGCATAACCATCTCAACGCCTTTTGGAAGAGTCACTTCTGCAGTCACATCAGTTGTTCTAATATAAAACTGTGGCCTATAACCTGTGAAGAAAGGTGTATGTCTTCCGCCTTCTTCTTTTGTAAGAATATATCCTTCTGCCTCAAACTCCTTGTGAGGAGTTATACTGCCTGGCTTGGCAATTACCTGACCTCTTTCAACATCGTCCTTCTCAATTCCTCGAACCAGTAGCCCAACATTATCTCCAGCTTGTCCCTCATCCAGCTGCTTTTTAAACATCTCAACTCCGGTAACAACGCTTGACTTGGTATCGCGAATGCCGACAATTTCAACTGAATCATTAATCTTAACCTTCCCTCTTTCAATTCTCCCTGTTGCAACAGTTCCGCGTCCCTTGATAGAGAAAACATCCTCAACTGGCATAAGGAATGGCTTCTCAATATCTCTTTTTGGAGTTGGAATACTTGCGTCAACCGCATCCATCAGAGTCATTATTTGCTTTTCTGCCTCCGGGTCTCCGTTAAGAGCTTTAAGAGCTGATCCTCTAATAATAGGTATTTCGTTGCCTGGATATTGGTACTTTGTAAGAAGTTCTTTTACTTCCATTTCAACCAAGTCCAAAAGTTCTGCATCGGAAACCATATCTACCTTATTGAGGAAAACTACAATTGCCGGGACGCCGACTTGGCGAGCCAACAGGATGTGTTCTCGAGTCTGAGGCATTGGCCCATCCGGAGCAGAAACAACCAAAATTGCTCCATCCATCTGCGCAGCACCAGTAATCATATTTTTAATATAGTCCGCGTGTCCAGGAGCGTCTATATGCGCGTAATGGCGCTTTACCGTCTCATATTCAATATGAGAAATGTTAATTGTCACTCCTCTTGCCTTTTCCTCTGGAGCATTATCAATGTCTTCGTATTTTTTGGCTGTTGCCATTCCTTTTTTGGAGAGAACTGTTGCGATTGCAGCTGTTAAAGTGGTTTTACCGTGATCAACATGACCAATAGTACCAATGTTTACATGAGGTTTTGTTCTAACGTACTTTTTAACGTCCGCCATAAATTCAAAATCTAACAATAAATTCCCTTAAAATATCTTTAAGGCTAAAGAGTAATATACAATATTTTTCTCTCCCCGTCAAGAGCCAAAATGAAAATCTTAGTTTAATTTAGAAACGTCACCCCTTTGTCAAATAGAAATGTCATCTATG
>JBBTXK010000119.1:1354-4827 GCA_038062315.1 Patescibacteria group bacterium | reverse complement strand
TGTTTACCTCGGAGTTAGGTGGTTGAGAAAAAAATAATTTATGAAAATCATCATGGCTACTGTTTGCTCCATAAATGGAAAAATGACAAAAGGCAAGGACCCCAATATCTACAAATGGACATCTGAGGAAGATAAAAAACTATTTTTTTCTTTGATCGCAAAAAACAACTTAATAGTGATGGGAAGCAAAACTTATGAAGCGGCGCGTGATAAGATTAAACTAAGTCCTGATAAATTAAGAATAGTTTTAACAAGAAATCCCAAGAAATATGCTGACAAGGAAGTTTTAGGAAGTCTGGAGTTTAGTTCGGAAGCGCCTCAGGCGCTTGTGGAAAGATTGGAAAAAAGAGGATTTGAGAAGATGCTGTTGGTTGGAGGAGGAGAAATTAATTCCTTATTTTTAAAGGCAAAATTGGTTGACGAATTGCATCTTACGATAGAACCAGTTATCCTTAGTAAGGGAAGAGATTTAGTAGCTGATGACAGACTTGATATTTCATTGACGCTTGTTAAGATGGCAAGATTAAACAAAAAAGGAACACTGTATTTAAGATACAAAGTTAATAAGAAGTAAAGTTTAATTCGGGAGAAGTCCTCCTGAACTTACCGTTCGCCTTTTCACTACTATTCGTAGACGGCTCACGGAGCGTTCTTAGGAGGATTAAGAAACTCTAAAACTCGTTAAGAGTTTCTAAAAAAGGGGGTGAGAAAAAATGAACGTTGAAGTAAATTACTTTGCGATTCTTGTTGCAGGAGTAGCATCGATGGCAGTTGGGTTCTTTTGGTACAGCCCAATGCTTTTTGGAAAGCCTTGGATGAAAATGATGGGCTATACGGAAGAAAGCATGAAAAAAGCGCAGAAAGAAATGGGAAAAACGTATGCAATTAGCTTTGTGTTGGCACTAGTTACTGCGTATGTGTTGTCCCATGTTATGACTTTATCCGAGAATTTTTTCAATACGGACATGCTTTCAACTGGACTGACAAGCGCTTTTTGGATGTGGCTTGGATTTGTCATGCCGGTACAGGCAACAGATACGCTATTCGGGAGCAAAAGAAAGAAGCTCGTTGCCATAAACGCGGGATATCAGTTGGCATCTTTGCTGGCAATGGGAGTTGTCATTGGTCTTTTCTAAAGAAACCTTCTGCCGGTTTAGTTTTGAGAAATTGCTTTTTTTAAAGGAAGGGTTTTATTTTCCTCCAGTGAAGCCGAAAAAGAGGAGAGATATTTTGATCTGTTAATCCCAAAGAAAGAAGTATGTCCCCATCAATGACGTCCAGAAAATAATTTCCCCAAAGGCCAAAAACCGGGAACTTTAACATCAAAGCAGAGAGAAGGATTTTAAGAAGAATAATAAGTAGTGAGAAAATGTTCATACAAATATTGTACTAAAATGCCGTAAAATATTGGAGATGGTATAATGTAGCGCATGGACAAAAAGATCGCAGAAAAGCTTGATAATTTTTTTTCGCAATGTATTTTTTTGAAACAGTGACGGATTCGCAGATTTGGAGAGCGCCAAAAGAAAAAGGAAGATGAATAAGTATGATTTGTCCAAAGTGTGAAGAAGGAACAATTAACAAAGTAGTATTTAAGGAGAATGGTAAAAAAGGGTCGCTGTGTGATTTTTGCGACGCATTATGGTTTGAAGGCGAGACCATTGGTATTATGTCCAATCACACGTTGAGATCGTTTTCAAAAGGCGAGGATCTGGAATACGAAGTTTTGGAGATCAATGAAAAAGACCAAGAACATCAGCCAATAACTGAAATCAAATGAAGAACAAAAATAATTGACCTTGTTCTTTTAGGTATCTGGCTTTGGAAGCAGATCCAGAAAAAATAAAAGATGAAAACTTTGCTGATTGCAATTGTCGGTATTGCCCTTTTTGGCGCAGGCGTATATTTATACTCGAATTCTCAAGATGGACTTAGGCAGTTAAAGCAGAAGAATTATTCGGTTGCGAAATCCTCTGAAATTGTTGGGTTAAAGAATGGTGATAGTTATAACCTAACCGCTGGCATTGTAAAGAAAAACATAAATGGGATAGATGTAAAAATGCTTGCGTACAATGGTTCTATTCCTGGGCCACTTATAAAAGTTTCTCAGGGGGCAGAAATTACTCTTAATTTCAAGAATGATACCGATGTTGATTCCACTATCCACTCGCACGGTGTAAGAGCTGAAAATAAGTTTGACGGAGTGCCAGATGTCACTCAGAAACCTGTAAAACCAGGGGAAAGCTTTACGTATAAACTAAAATTCCCCGACATAGGAATATACTGGTACCATCCACATATTCGCGAGGATTACGCCCAAGAGCTGGGACTTTATGGAAACTTTTTGGTCACGCCAACACAGAAAGACTATTGGGCAGAAGTTGACCGCGAAGAAGCACTTTTTCTTGACGATATTCTTATGCAAAAGAGTCAAATCGCAACGTTTAGCAAATCAACAGTTGACCATGCCCTAATGGGAAGATTCGGTAATGTAATGCTTGTTAACGGGGATGATAATTATAAATTAAATATCAAACAGGGAGAAAGAGTCCGTTTTTATGTCACAAATGCTGCTAATACCCGCGTGTTCAATTTTTCAATTCCCAATACTCGTATGAAATTGGTTGGGGGAGATAATGGAAAGTTGGAAAAAGAAGAGTGGGTTGATTCAGTTGTAATAAGCCCATCGGAACGCGTAGTTGTTGAAGTCTGGTTTGATAAGAACGGTGAATACCAAATTGCTCACGCGACTCCCGACAAGACGTATGTTATGGGAGCAATTGGGGTCGAGGAGCGTCCTACTTCTGTTTCATACTTTTTGGTTGCTCGAACAAATCAGGACTTGATAGATTCGCTGAATGTTCTTCGCCCACTTTTTGAAAAATCACCCGATAAAACCCTTAATTTAACGCTTGATATGATGGGTGGCATGATGAGTGGCCAGGAGGGAGGACATATGATGCCGAATAGTTCAATGATGGGTGGAAATATGATGATGGGAGATTCAAATGAAAAAATAGAATGGGAAGACGATATGGTAATGATGAACGCAATGTCAACAAACAAAACTCTTAAATGGAAATTGGTTGACGATGCGACCCAAAAAGTAAATATGGATATTGACTGGCAATTCAAAAAAGGAGACAAAATTAAAATCAAAATTTTCAATGATCCCAAATCAGAACATCCCATGCAGCACCCAATTCATATTCACGGTCAAAGATTTTTGGTTGTTAATACAAATGGGGCACAAAATCAAAACCTAGTTTGGAAAGATACTGCGCTTATTCAAACAGGTGATACAGTAGAATTCTTAGTTCAAATGGACAATCCTGGAACATGGGTTATCCACTGCCACATTCCAGAACACATGGAAGCTGGCATGATGAGCTCTTTTAAGGTTGTATAGAAAGGGGGTGAAAAATGCACAATCCAGTACGGCTTGCAAATGCGGCAACGATCGTAGTAGTCGC
>JBBTXK010000119.1:0-1254 GCA_038062315.1 Patescibacteria group bacterium | reverse complement strand
GAAAAATGCACAATCCAGTACGGCTTGCAAATGCGGCAACGATCGTAGTAGTCGCTGCATCACTTATTTGTTGGGTTCTTGTGACTGTTGCGCCTGATTTTTCGTTCTCGATTGCAAATTCTTGGTTCCATATGATTAATTTAGATGTGGTTCAGGAAGACCAACCAGTTGATTTTGGGACAGCTATTGTGGGCGCTTTTTCTTTGGGGGTGGTTACATGGGTCGCGTTTTACGCATTTGCCGAAGTTTACAATAGATTAGCCAAGAAATAAATTTGGCAAGAATATAATGAAAAATTGCACTTACTGCCTAAATTGGGAAGTGTTGATATTATGGAAAAAAAAGAATTATTAAGACAAATTTTTAAAGTTATTATATTCTCAATCGCTTTTGCTTTTGTTGAGGCCTCGGTCGTAGTTTATTTGCGTCACTTACTAGGAGCTTCGTATTCAGAGATTGGTAGGGGAGAAACACTTCTGCCTCTTCCTGGAATTGCTTTTTTGCAGCCCGATACAGCCCTAAAGGTTATTCAAGATAGCCAGCTTTTAAATACGGAGATGATTAGGGAAGGAGCCACCTTGGTAATGCTTGTCTCTGTTGCGGTTTTGGCAGCCAAAGATTTTAAAAAAATTTTAGCTTTTTTCTTTTTGGCTTTTGGAATTTGGGACATTTTTTATTATATTTTTTTAAAATTAATCATTAACTGGCCACTTGGTTTACAAGACTTAGATGTTTTTTTCTTGCTGCCTGTTCCTTGGGTAGGACCAGTTTTTGTGCCAATCGTTATCTCGTTTTTTTTAGTATTCGCGTCTCTATTGTATCTTGTAAGGAGTAAAAAATTATAAATATATAAATATAGTAATCCGAATTTCCACTTTTTTCTTTTTTTTCGAGTCCCCACTTTCCATGTGGGAGCACAAAAAGAAAGCCTGACTACTTTTGATTTTTTTGGGTTCAAAGCATTGACAAAAAATTCCGATCGGGATATTTTGTCAAAGCCTCAAACTCCTCTTCCAAACATCAATTTAGCAATTACCCAGAAAATATTTGGTTCGGCAAAGTTAACCCTGAGCTTGTCGAAGGGCTCACCGCTGTAGCCAAAATTTGCTTTTTGATGATACAATGTTTTTATGCCCGTTGTATTTTCAGACCATGCGATAGAAAAATTAAAAATACGTCACATTTCTAAAAAACGCACTATTGAAACAGTTAAAAATTCAGATAAGGTATTTAGAAGTTTTAAAAATAGACGCT
>JBBTXK010000118.1:0-9120 GCA_038062315.1 Patescibacteria group bacterium | reverse complement strand
GCATACTTCCAGCAATACTCCTCAATACTGTTGGCATATTTTTTGAAAATTTTATCCTCTATTATTTTATACGAAATGTTCGAGTATTTTGTCAATAGGACAAATCAGTACAAACTGGGTCAATTTCAGGAATTCTATAGACTGTGTTAAAATAGAGCCATGGAATTCAAGCTTACTTCAGACTTCAAGCCAACAGGCGATCAGCCGGAGGCTGTAAAAAAAATAGTCCATAATTTGCAAAGAAACGTACACAATCAAGTTCTTCTTGGTGTTACTGGAAGCGGTAAAACATTTACTATGGCAAATGTCATTGCTCAAATCAAAAAGCCAACTCTTGTTATTTCCCACAACAAAACATTGGCTGGACAGCTTTATCAGGAATTTCGAGACTTTTTTCCTAAAAATGCCGTGAGCTACTTTGTTTCTTATTATGATTACTATCAGCCGGAAGCTTATATTCCACAGTCAGATACTTATATTGAAAAGGAGGCGGAAATAAACGAGGAAATAGATAAGTTGAGGCTTTCCGCTACTGCAAATCTTCTTACACGCAAGGACGTAATTGTTATAGCGTCAGTTTCGTGCATTTATAACTTGGGTTCTCCAATTGAATATGGAAAATTTGTTTTAGAACTGAAGATCAAAATGCGTATAACACTAAGACAAATTATGGAAAGACTTGCAGATTTACAGTACGAGCGAAATGAATACGCTTTTGAAAGAGGCAGTTTTCGAATAAGAGGAGAATCCCTTGATCTTTTTCCAGCGTATAAGGACAACGGCATAAGAATCGAACTTAGAGATGAAAAAGTTCAATCAATTTCTGAATTCAGTGCGTTAACCGGAGATACGATCATGAAGACGGATAATGCAGTGATATATCCAGCAAAACACTATATGACTGATCCTGTCTCTTATACCGATGTTTTTGGAAGAATTAGATATGATTTGGAAGAAAGAGAAAAACAGTTAAAAAATATGGGCAAGATTTTGGAAGCCAGTCGGCTTAGGCAGAGAACAAATTTTGATTTGGAAATGATAAAAGAGGTGGGTTATGTGAATGGAATTGAAAATTATTCAAGATATTTTGACGGAAGGGCTCCAGGTCAGCCTCCTTATACGCTTTTGGATTACTTTAAAGCTTGTTCTGACAACTTCTTATGCATTATAGACGAATCGCACATGACTGTTCCCCAACTTCGCGGAATGTACAATGGGGATCGTTCGCGAAAACAAACATTGATTGATTATGGCTTTCGACTCCCTTCGGCTTTGGACAATAGGCCTCTTAAATTCGAAGAGTTAATGAAAAGATTAAACAATATAATTTATGTTAGCGCAACTCCGGACGAATACGAGTTATCGCTGGCTTTAGAACATAATGCAGTTGTTGAACAGCTAATTCGCCCAACAGGGCTTGTTGACCCACAAGTCGTAATAAAACCAACAAAGGGGCAAATAGATGATCTTATTCTAGAAATAAAAAAACGTGTTGCTAAAAAACAACGAGTACTAGTAACTACTCTTACCAAGCGAATGGCTGAAGAGCTTTCTTCGTACCTTGAGGAGCGAGAAATTAAAGTGGCATATCTTCATTCAGACATAGAAACTTTGGAAAGACAAGACGTTTTGGACAAACTTCGATATGGAGAATGTGATGTAGTTGTTGGAATCAATTTACTTCGGGAAGGACTCGATTTACCAGAAGTCTCTCTGGTTGCAATTTTGGATGCCGACAAGGAAGGGTTTTTACGTAGCAAAACGTCCTTAATTCAGACCATGGGGCGGGCAGCTAGAAATGTTGACTCAGAAGTTATTATGTATGCTGATACAAAAACAAAGTCAATGGAAAATGCTATTTTAGAAGTTAACCGAAGAAGAAATGTCCAGCTTGCGTATAATAAAAAACATAATATTACACCAAAAAGTATCGAAAAAACCATACGAGCCAGGCTTGTTGCGAAAGGTGAAGAGAAAGACTCTGACTATTTCTGGAAATTAGAAAATAAAGAAGTTCTCCTTCCAGACGAAAGAGATGTTTTGATAAAAAAACTGCGAAAAGAAATGAAAGGGGCAGCAGACAAATACGACTTTGAAACCGCCGCAATTCTCCGCGACCGAATAAGAGTACTTAAAACCCGCTAATATTCTTAATATGCTCAATTTTTTCCGTTCCACCTTCATGTAAAACAACGGATATTGCATCTATTCTAAGACTATCAGGTAGCCGTGGGTGGACCATTTTGTAAAACTGCGCGGTTTTTATAATGGATTTTAATTTCCAGTATGTAATTGCTTCAAGCGGCGTACCGAACTGACCTGAGGTTCGTGTTTTTACTTCTATAAAAACAAGAGCTTGCCCTGAGCTTGCTTGCAGTGAGCCATTCGATCCTGAGCTCATGGTCGAAGGACTTGTCGAACCTGTCGAAGGGTCTATTGCAACAATATCTATCTCGCCATAGCCTTTTCTAAAATTTCTTTCGATGATTTTAAACCCTATTTTTTTGAGGAATTCACAGGCTTTATCTTCCCCAAGTTTTGCAATTGGATTTACTATTTTCACTTAAGGATTTGTTCGTGGTATACGTTTATAATATAATTTTGCCCTTCTAACTCTTGTTTTGGAATGTGACTTAACTTCAACTTTCTCGACATTTGGTGATTTAACAGGGAAAATTTTCTCAACTCCAATACCTCCGACTGTTTTCATAACGCTAAAGCTTTTATTTTCTCCTCTTCCTTTTATTCCCAAAACAACTCCTTCGAAAACTTGAAGCCGTGTTTTTACTTGCCCTGAGCTTGCTTGCAGTGAGCCATTCGATCCTGAGCTCATGGTCGAAGGACTTGTCGAACCTGTCGAAGGGTCGACTTCTTTTACCTTTTCCGAAACCCTAACCGTATCTCCGGGAACAAAGTTTATTGCCTGTATCATACAAGTATTATAGCAAACCCCTATTCAGTTTTCCATCCCAATTCTTTTTTTATTATTCTTACAGTCTTCTCGTATTCTTCTTTTGTCAATTGGTTGTTTAAGATGCAATATTTTTTGTTCGAAAGCCCAACGCAACCAAAACAATCGGAACAATTTCGAAGGTATGAAGAATAACTACAGTTTGTGCAACCAGTGGAATTAACAAGGTAAGTGCAATTGTAGACATTTTCTGTATTAACGATCTCATAAGCTAACTCTGTGTTGCTTACTAATTTCTTCATATCTCCTCCACCCGCCAAAAGAGTATCCCAACTTTTCTTAGCAAGACCGCTTAAAAAGTTGTAGCCACTATCTACCATATAATAAGCATCGAAACCCCAGTAGCAATTTTTTGAATTGTATATATGGTCTCCGTATGGACAGTTTTCGTTATTATTCTGTATGCTTGCTGGATGAGGGATTTTCTTTTTCAGCTCCATCATCTGTCTTAGAATTTCTTCAGGATTTTCCATCTTAAGCTCTTTGATCTTCCTTTCGTACTCCTCTTTTGTATATTGCTTATTAAAGATGCAATATTTTTTGTGAGTAAGTCCCACGCAACCAAAACAATCAGAGCATGAAAGACAAAAAGCAGAATGGTAACAGTCATTACAGTTATCGCAATCAAATAAATACATGGAGCGATAGCACTTATTGGAGTGTACGCATTCATAACAAAGCTCACACTCAATAGCCAGGTAGCAGTCAACCAAGTTTTTACCCATACATGCTACGCAGTATATGCTATCTTGTTGGTCATAACCATCAAAACAGTAGTAGCAATTTTTGCTATGCCATGCGTAATCAGTCATCTCGCAGTTTTCACTATTTTGATTAAATACTGCGGGAATGGGAATTGATTTTTTTAAGAGTTCGTATTTCTCAAGGAAGGTCATATATGCTAACTAACGTCATTCTGGCTTGCCCAGAATCTCTAACCACCTTGGAGATTCTGGATGCTCAGACGAAGCCTGATTACCAGAACGACATTGTATGAGAGAATTGTTATTCTACCTTTGTTAAATCCACGGTGCTTCGGAATTCTCTATAGCAATCGAGACAATATACTATTAGTCCTTTGTCTGGATTGTGAGTTGTTACCATATCTTTTTTACACTTTGCGCATGGATATTTATAAAATTTGCGTTCGTTTCTCAAGGACTCTCGAATTTCTTGTCTGCAAGTAGGACAATTCTGAGGTTCTGGAAGTCCCATCTGATCGTAAAAATCAAGCTCCTGTTGTATAAGTTTGAATTCTTTTTGGCAGCGTTTACAAATTTTTTTCATATGACTTATTTACTTTGCAAGTCCATCGAAGATGAGCTTTTTAATTAACGATTGATAAGGAATATCCATTTTGTGAGCCTCAATTTTAAGTCTATCTATCATGCTTACTGGCAGACGGAGAGTAATAGGCTTTGAAGTTAATTTAAGATTAGGGAACATAACCCCTCTTTTTGCTTTTGACCAGTCAACGTACTCTGTTGAATCGTGAGTCTGCCAAAACTCTCTTTCTTCGGCTTCTGATTTAAAGTATGGTATTGATTTAAGTTTTTTGTTCATATTTTTCTCTCTCCTTTTTACTTGCAATTCTTGCCGAAATAATTCTTATTTTATATTTTCTAACAGTAAATGCCAAAAATAAAATATTCCCCTTAGCAATTTTACCTATTGCTTCAAATCTTTCTTCTTTTTGTGAATGTTTAAAATCTTCCAATAATAACTTATTGTTATCTAAAAAAACTTCCTCTGCTTCGTTAGGTGTAATACCGTGTTTTTGATAGCTTTTATCAATATTCCCCTTGTCCCACTCAAAACCCTTTATTTTGCTTAGGTCAACCACTGTACATATACTACATGTATATGTTTATTGTGTCAATAAGTAAATAATCCGATCTTATTCGAGCTTTGCTTCAATCGTCATTCTGGGAAGCAACGACTTCACCAGAATCTCTCTCAACCTTTATGCCAAGGGAGATTCTGGACAAGCCAGAATGACTACGAGCGGTACTTACCGTCATTTCTTACTCGACTTTCCATCCCAATTCTTTTTTAATGATTCTAACCGCTTTCTCATATTTCTCTTTACTTAGCTGATTATTCAGAATACAGTATTTCTTATTGGTTAGTGCCACACAGCCAAAGCAGTCGGAACAGTTACGAAGGTCTGATGAATAAAAACAGTTCGTACAATTATCACAATTAACAAGATAAGAACAATTATAAGTACTCATGGAAAGAGTCATTTCATAGCTTAGCTCTATAGTATTTCTCTCATCTCCAGACCAATATACATCCCAACTCTTTTTAACAGAAGGACCGCTGTCAAAACCATATCCACAATCCTCGACAGAATAGCAGTTAAAACACCAATAACTATTTTTTGAATCGTATACGTAATCACCATAAGGACAGTTTTGGTTATTGTACTGCTGGCTCGCAGGATGAGGAACAGCTTTTTTTGTCGCAAGCATCTTTTCAAGATATTTTTCTGGATCTCCTTTTTTTAATTCGGCTAGCTTTATAAGATATTCGTCTTTAGTATATTGCTTATTGAAAATACAATACTGTTTATGTGTAAGCCCAACGCAACCAAAGCAATCAGAACAAGATATGCAAAGAGCACAATAGTTACAATCGTTGCAGTTATTAGAATCGTATAGGAAAGCAGAATTGTAACATTTATTGGAATCTAGACATTCGTAGCAGACTTCGCACCCAACAGCATAGTAACAGTCAATCAAGTTTTTACCCATACTTGTTATAGAATACATGCTGTCTTCTAGCCTAAAACCTCCAAAGCAATAGTAGCAATTTTTGCTATTAAATGTATAATCAGTAAACTTACAATTTTCTGTATTTTGTCCATTATAAAGCGGTAGTAAAGGAATGGATTTTTTAAGAAGCTCGTATTTGTCAAGGAGGGTCATATGAGTGGTTCCTCAAATGCTTCTCCATTACTTTTCACATCTTTCTTTTCCTTGGTGATTAATCCCATTGTTGTATCTCTTCCTCCAAAAAGCTCCTCTTCTACCTTTTTTTTGCTAACTGCGTAATGTTGTCTTGTATATTGTACTATCTCATCAACCAAATTGCTCTCCAAAGTTTTAACATCAATTGTTGAGGCAGAGAATGGTTCGGATGTTTTACCATCAATTGATAGTTTAAGATACATTTCTCGAAAATCTAGATTGACCAAATCATCTGGTGTAAAACGTGGCGTAAATTCATTGGCCAAATAATGAGCATCGTCAGATCCAACTCTAAAGCAAATAAGCGAGCCAATGTTCCCAAATGCTGTTTTTCTAATATTCTCAGACAACTGGTCAAGGTATTGGTGAGCAACAGTAAGAGAGACATTAAATTTTCTAGCTTCCGAAAGAATTTGGTTGAAAGCCTCTGTTGCAAAGTTTTGAAATTCATCAACGTAAAGATAAAATTCTCGTCTTTGATCTTGGGGAATATTAACTCTTGCCATGGCTGCTTCCTGGATTTTTGAAATCATCATAGAGCCCAAAAGCGCTGAATTCTCCTCTCCCAGCTTTCCTTTGGCAAGATTTACAATAAGAATATTGCCTTTATTCATGGCATCATAAAAATCAATTCTAGATTTTTTCTGGCCAACTACATTTCTTATATAATCGTTAGATATAAACTGTCCAACTTGATTAATAATAGGAATAATTGCTTCGTTGTCAAATTTCTCATTCCAGGCAGAAAATTCATGCGTCCAAAAGTTTTTAACAACTGGATCATTTATTTTCTTGACAACCGCTTGCCTATAGGTAATATCTGTCAATAGTCTTACAATATCAACTACAGTTGCGTCTCCTTTTTCAATAAGTGCCAAGACTGTGAATCTTAACATATGCTCAAGCCTATTTGTCCAGTTGAAAGCAAAAAGTTTTTTAAAAATAGAAATAAATCCGGTCACGACCTGATGTTTTGCCTCTGGAGTAAAACATTCCAGAGGATTAAAGCCGATCGGATACTCGGAGTCTGCAGGATTAAAATAGATAACGTCTTTAATTCTTCTTTCTGGCACAAATTGCAATACCTCTGTAGATAAGTCTCCGTGAGGATCTATAAGGCAGATGCCTTTATCGTCGTTAATATCAGAAATGGCCAAAAGCTCTATGAGTTTACTTTTTCCCATACCAGTTTTTCCAATAATGTATAAATGTCTACTTCTGTCTGCTCTTTTAATTCCAAACTCAAGTTTGTTTCCTCTTGATTTTGTGACCCCAAAAACAGATACATTTGGGGTTTCCAAAAAACCGCCAAGCGGCAATTCTTTGGGGGGCTCTACTTTTTTTGATTTAACATGATATACAGTGTCTATTTTAAGACTACTATCTGGAAAGTGAAAAAGACTTGCAACTTCCAAAGTATTAAGGAATATCTTTTTAGGAGAAAACGCTCTGTCTATAAAATTTCTCAACACTTTTGCTTTAGGGGCTTTTCTTCTGCTTAAAGCATTGATCGCTCCGTTGTCTCCATTGTTAAATTTTTCAAGTGCCTTGAGCATCAAATTAAAGTCCTCAGACATTGAGGATTGATCCTCTCCGTATACCAAAAGCCTTAGATTTGCAAAGAAGAATTTTTTGCTGAATTTTTTGTGAAGTTCTTGGTAGTAGTCTACTCTCTCGCGTTCTAGAAATGGTTTCTCTAGAAACAATTTGAACCTATTTAATGATGTTCGCATAAAGTAAAAATTCTCTCGCAAAAACTTTCTTGACCAAGACTCACCTCCAGGAGCAATGATTAGTTGCAAGATTATTCCTTCGTTGAAATGTTCGAGTTTGGACAAAATTGCAGACATAGTTAGATACGGATCTTCTTCGTAAGAAAAATCGGTTCTAAGAGGAAAAAGGTTGGATCTTTTAAGTTGGAACTCTACGATTGCAGACTTTCCTCCTACTTCTTCTAAGGATTCTTCTTCTATTATCTCCACTTCTTGAAACTGAGTATAAATAAGTGATTGAACAACTTGTGAAATTTTTGGAGAAAGAATAACTCGGTAGTGGAAATAGTTTTCTCTAAGCACCAACTCAAAACTTATAGTCTTTTCATAACTATCAAGGTCTCTTCTATCTCTTAGAAATTTATGCAGATCAAAGAAAAATGATTCAAACTTAACTATGGACTCATTCACTACTCTTGGAGCTTTTACAAGAAAGGCAATTTTTTTTAAGTCATTCTTCATATTTTATCCAATTCTTAAGTCAAGTATAAACTCCCATTTTAAGAAATACAAGCTTTGATAAAACCCAAAAATATCGGGTGGGGATTCAATGGTCTACTCTTGTATTCTGGGTGTCCTTGGATACCCAAGTAAAACGGATGGACCTTTTGAGGAAGTTCAATAATCTCAACTAGATTCTCAACAACAGAGCGTGCGCTAATAACAAGACCTTTTTTTTCGAGTTGATTTGCGAATTTATCGTTGAATTCGTATCTATGCCTATGCCGCTCGTTCGTGAGAGCTTTTTCATATAATGAGTAAGCGAGTGTTCCTTTTCTAACGTTTGCCTCCCATTTACCAAGTCTCATTGTTCCTCCGTATGATCTTCTTTTCATAAATTCTTCCTGCTTTGGCATAAGGTGAATAACTGGATACTTTGTTTTTGGATCGATTTCGGTAGAATTGGCGCTTTTCCAACCCAAAACATCGCGCGCAAATGCAACAACGGCAAGCTGCATACCATAGCAAAGACCTAAGTACGGAATTCTTTTAGCCCTTGCGTATGTGGCGGTCTGGATCATCCCTTCCGCACCTCTTTTTCCCCAGCCAATTGGAACAATTATCCCGTTAGGATTTGCAATTATTCCCTCGCCTCTCTTCTCGACCTTTTCTGCGTCAATCCAGGAAGTTTTAACATTTACTCCCAATTCCCAACACGCATGGTGAATAGCGTCAAAAAGTGCCGCGTATGAATCCCGCAGTTGATAATCCCCTGTTCCAAAGTATTTACCAACAATTGCAATTTCAATTTGTTTTTTATATCGCGTTTTAATCTTTGAGACTAACTCCTTCCATTTTTTAAGATGAGGTGCTCTTTCCGGCAAATGCAACTTCTCAAGAATCTTTTTATCTAAATCTTGTTTACGTAAGATTAAAGGGATCTCATAAACAGACGAAAGGTCTG
>JBBTXK010000117.1:0-3821 GCA_038062315.1 Patescibacteria group bacterium | reverse complement strand
TATAATCATATCAGTTTCCTATAGTAATCTCCAATTTGTTTTGGGAGGACTATAGGTCAACTAATTCTTTTGTAAGTTTCCTCATTTTCTCGCTGTCTTCGTCTGTAGTTTTTTGATTTAAATAGAGAACCATAGCAAACATACCCTCGGTAGCATAATTCAAGAAAATGTCATCTTTATTAACTACTCTGATACCAGAATTAAGAACTATTGCATCGTTTCTGTTAAAAATTTCCCTCATTCCATCTACAAAAGGTATAAATTGATCTCTAGGTATAAAATACTCTTGAAGAATGTCCGTATCGTTCTTTAAATTATTCCTCAAGAACTTACCCGATTCGTGCATTTCTTGGTTCCTAGATACCCAGCATGCTTCTGGTTCACCCATCGCGTCATTACGAGAAACAGAACATGACTCAAATCGAGGCTGGATATACTTCTCTGCCCAGTAACGAATCTGTCTACCAATCGGTCCTGTTTTTCCAGCATTCAAAAAGAACCTCTTAAGCTCTACATTTTTTCTCTCTTGGAGAGGAGGTATTTGACCATCGAAGTTTTCTGCTTTCTTGAAATTGTAAATAATTACTTCCTTAAGGAAAGAATTTGGGCCAGTAGATAGATGTCCATACATTAGTCCATATTTATTTCCACTCGCCATTATTCCTTCAAAAACTTTTGGAAACTCTTTGTAATCAATTACATATGTCTCTCGTTCATACATTTCGTTATTAGTAACTTCAATATCAGCATCTAAAATGACTCCAAATAAACCGTAACCACCAATAACTAATCTATAAAGTTCTTGATTCTGAGTTCTGCTGACAGTTTTGATAGATCCATCGCTCAACATAATCCGCATGGATTTTATAGTTGCTCCTAATGAGCCTACATGATGATCCATTCCATGCGCATTTACTGAAATTGATCCACCGACTGAGAAAATATCACTGGACTGCATTGCCTTTATTGCTAATCCTTTTGGATGTAAGAACTTTTGTATATTATGCCAGGTAGTTCCACTTTGAACTGTTAGGATTTTATTTTCTTCATCAACAGACATTTGGTTAAAACTAGTCATATCAAGCACAACTGCGTTTCTGAAAAAGGCTTGCCCTCCCATACTATGTCTAATACCAGCGATTGAAGTTTTTAAATTATTCTCTTTTGCGAACAATATAGCATTTCGAACATCTTCAACTTTATTTACTTTTACGATTCCATAAACGTATGTTTTATTCAAACAGCTTATATCATCGATTGCTCCCCCTTTCTGTAAAAATGGAATTGTAACTGTCGGGTTTTGCATCACAATGTTTGTAAGTTTTGTTGGGTCAGAAGAAGAAAATGGATACAATAGGTGGCAATTTTTATCTTTTGATGGCTCCGCAGAGTAATAGACGACTTTCTTTACTATCGTGAAGATTAAAATTAAAGAAATAATTGGAAGGAGAACGAATGTTCTTCTTTTCAGAAAAAAATGCTTTGAAATTTTTTTAAGTTTTGCCATACGGTATAAGAAACAAGTTCTCTAATTTTAGTGTAGCATAAATTATGGGACAGTTTGATATAAATAGTCTCTCTTGAAATCATTTAATTAAAAAGTATATTATTAAGAAGTGGAACCAGTTTTTTCGGAAAGTCTTTTTTAATGGCACACTCGTCAGATAGGAGACTTTCCTAACTGGTTCCAACGGGTGCGCCATTTGAAATTTAAAAGACAAAAAGTTCTTTAAAATTTTTGCGTTTTTTCCCGATAAATCGGAACGAGCCGACAGTTTTTGAGCCAAGGCCCGAAAGGTAGAGCAATAGAAATAGTAGGAAGTCCTGAGCGAATTTATCCTGAGCGAAGTCGAAGGAGTCGAAGGACGACTACAATAATAAAATAAAAGAAGTTCGAACTTTTTCGTAAACGAGCTCTTTTTTTGTTTCACAAAAAAGAGCTGATTTATAAAAAAGTTCGGACTTCCTTCATGTTATTATTGTAGTCGCTCTCTTCGTTCGCTCCTACTATTTATATTGCTCGGCCTTCCGGCCTCGCTCTTTTGTATTTTTTGCGTTAGGGACCGACGACGTTGCGCGCGATTTTTATTCAGGACTCAAAATGGATTATATCAGATTTTTCCTAATTCCGCTTCAACCCACCCACCCCATTATGGTGGCGGCGACCCCGCCTTTGGGCGCTAGGTCCGGCTTGGGCCGGACTTGCCATTGGTTTTACAGTTTTAAATTCCGCTACAGTATCTTCCCCACCCGCCGCGGGCGGGTTTTCTTTTAATGAGTTCTAGTTTCGTTGCGCCGTCGGCGGGGTGGATCCGCTCTTGCCCCCGCCTTAATTATTTTACCCCTTCCCGTTCATGTTGCCGCAACGAAGTTCGGTTGGCGAGAGCCTAACCTTCTAAAACTTGAAAATTATTCTCTCGGCTCTCGCTTGGTCGGGCTGTCTATCCAAAGTTTCTTCTAAGTTGGAAGTATTCTGACGTCAGCCCTCCTTTTAGCAACGACTCCATTTTGGGCGGGGGCGGCGGACCGCCACCAAAATTAAACTTGGCCAAATTCGCCCATTTTGGCCATCCTCTCTTTGGACGTGATACAATGGGACTTATGGCTGACGAACCAACACAACAACCTCCAACTCAACCAACCGAACCTTTGGAAGAAAAGCCTGTCGAGGAAAGTCCAAAACCAGAAGAACCAAAACCACAAGAAGAAGCAAAAGTTGAAGAACCAACTCCAACCGAGACAGAAGTTTCTATTCCCCCTAGTCCTTCTGAACCTTCTGTTCCTCCCGAAACTCCAGCCGAGATACCAGTCGAAACTCCACCAACTTCTGAAGCTCCATCTCCCCAGTCTCCCCAATCACCCGAATCTCCCAAAGAAGAACAAAAAGACGAAGATGTAAAACCTCCGGAGAAAAAGCCAGAGGAAAAGCTTGCCGAAGAACCTAAACCACCAAAAGAGAAAATAACCACAGAACCCGAGCCAGAAGTTCCGGAAATTAAAGACAAAGAAATTCCGGTTATTACTCAAAAAGAAGTTGATGAACAAATTGAGGAAAGACTAAAAATAGAACAGGATGAAAGAAGAAAATTAGCAAATGAAGCAAGGTGAAAAAAGAAAAATGCTAATCTCGATAGGCTCTTACAGTTTGTTAAAGAGAAAAAGATAATTACAAATGACGATGCTCGGGATTTTTTACATGTTTCTCAAAGTACAGCGACAAATTATTTATCAGAATTAACTAAAAGAGGATCAATCAAAAGGGAAGGAAAAAGAGGCGGAGCAAAATATTCGGCTTAAAAATAGTGTTTGTATTAGCGTTGTACAATGCTACAATGGTAGAAGACTACAATAACGAACTATGGATAAAGCAAGTTTAGAAAAAGACAAAAAGTTACTAGTTGCGACTCTTCGTAAATTAAAATCTTCAAAAGATTTATCTTTATTTCTGGATGATCTGTTAACCGAAGAAGAAATTTTAGATTTAGCCCAGAGAATTAAAATTGCAAAACTTATTCTCGATGGAAAAACCTACGATGAAATTGCAGAGAAAGTTAAAACTTCAACATCAACAGTTTCAAAGATTGGACAGATTATTAAATATGGTAAGGGTGGATTACACAAAGCTTTGGTTAAAAAATCTATTGAAAAAGCTTAAAGAAGTATTCTATTAAAATTATTACAAGGTTCGCAGGTTTTTGATGAATACCTAACGCAGTTCAGAGCGCTTGGGGTATCAAAGAATAGGGGTCGTTAGAAATTTTATAGATCACGAGTTTCGCACTTAAGTAGCAGTTAATTCATATTTCATTTGTTGAGCAATA
>JBBTXK010000116.1:0-3511 GCA_038062315.1 Patescibacteria group bacterium | reverse complement strand
ATAAAATACGTAAGTTAATTTTCTTAAAAGCAATAATGAAAGAGTTTTTCACAAACCCGATTTTTTTTGTTTTTTATATT
The DNA here is from genome assembly GCA_038062315.1 of Patescibacteria group bacterium. Lineage (GTDB taxonomy): Bacteria > Patescibacteriota > Microgenomatia > Levybacterales > UBA12049 > JACOXT01. The sequence goes on along the minus strand of JBBTXK010000116.1, from coordinate 3,431 downwards.
CTGATCGCAGCCTATACTAGAATTTTTAAGATATCTTTGAAGACGTCTTTAAATCCAATATGGGAAGTTGATTTGTCAACAAAAGAGTAGGCGAATAATTATGAGAAAGTTGAGAGTGCATGTTATTAATAAATATTTTTACCCTGTTACAGCAGGGATAGAAACGAATTTAATGGAAGTCTATGGAAGATTTGCCAAAAAAGGACATAAGATCACAATGCATACTTCAAGGAATACGCTCAGCAAAAAAAATATTCTTAAGAAAGAGGAAAATATTAGAGGCATGAAAGTTATTAGATATGATTATAAATGGTTTGGATTCATGCCGAGAATACCTTTTGATAAGGTAGATGTAATTTCTCTTCATAATTTTACAATTTTTCCCAATTTTTTCGTAATGTTTTGGGTAATAATGCTTAAGATTTTAGGTAAGAAAAAATTCACTCTTATATTATCTCCGCAAAGCGGTTTTAACCCCGACTGGAATTCAATTCCAAAGAAGAAAAAGATAATCAAACTTTTTCTTCATAAGACCATAGGAAAGTTACTAATAAATTATTCAGCAGATGGAATAAGAGTGATTTCCAAATGGGAAAAAGAGGAAATGATAAAACTAGGAATCAGAAAAAATTTAATAGAGCTAATAGGACATGGTACGCAAGAGCAAGCGTTGGTTGATAACAATAGGGTAGATATGCAGTTTGAGAAAAAAATTAAAGAAAGTATGCCCTTTATAATACAAATAGGAAGAATTCACCCTATTAAAAATTACGAAACGTCTATAAAATCTTTTGAAAAAATACCTAAGAATTTTAAGTTAATAATAATTGGTCAAGTTGAAGAAGAACTTTATTTTAAGAAGTTACAAGAGTTAATTAATGATTTGGATTTACAAGAAAGAGTTATCTTTTTAAATTCTATAAGTGATGAAGAAAAATATTATGTATTAAAAAACGCAGAAGCAATGGTTCATATGTCTAGACACGAGGGATATTGTATAGCGGTGCACGAGGCCATGAGCAAAGGCTTAGTGTGTGTAGTATCGAATACGACCGCACTGCCCGAGTTAGTTGCGGACGGCGTAAATGGTTACTGTGTTGCCCCGGATGACGAAAATGGGGTTTATAAAAAATTAGACTTTATAGTTAGAAATAAGAACTCAAGCATAATAAAAAAGATGAAAGAAAATAATCTGTTATTCGCGAAAGAAAATACATGGTCTAAAGTAGCAGATAAAATAGAGGATTTTTACCTAGAAACACTTAGAAACATTTTTAAGTAGCGCTAAAATTATAATATTATGAGAAAAATATTCACAAATTTATTTATAGGTTTTGTTTTGATTGTTTCGGTTGTTCTTTTTGTTCTTACTATCCGGGGGGACAAAGGGGATCCGATTGCGTTTCAAGACGATTACGATAGCCGTGTTGGGGGGCCTTTTGAGTTAACCAACAGCAACTCAAGATATGCTCTTACAGAATCTATTGTAAACCAAGGCACTTTTTTGTTTGACGATTTTCAGGCAAGATTTGCGGCACCCGACATGGTTCACTATAACGGGAAATTTTTTTCTATTTTTACGCCCGGGATATCATTTATAGGAATTCCATTTTATATGGTCGGAAAATATTTTGGGATTCCGCAGCTTTTGACATATTTGTCTACGCATTTATTTGCGTTAATAAACGTTTTTCTTATAGCGTTTATAACAGTGAAATTAGGAGGGAAAATTTATCAAGGATTGCTAGGCGGTTTGATCTTTCTATTTGGAACCAACGCTCTTTCCTATTCCCTTACATTGACCCAGCACCATGCAAGTACTTTTCTTGTACTTTTGGGAATATTAAATGCTTTGGAAAAACGAACATTTATAAGCAATATTTTGTTTGGGGCAATATTTGGAATCGGATTATTAGTTGATATCCCAAACTTATTTTTGCAATTGCCTGTTGTTCTGTATGTGCTATATAAAAATTTTGTATTTGAAGAATTAACAGACAAAATAAAATTTGGCATAAAAATTGGAACAATGGGTTTGGTTATTGGATTAATTCCTTTCCTTCTGTTATTCGGATTTTACAATTACCAAACAGCAGGTTCTTATGGGAAAATAGCTCAGTTTATCGGAAGAAGCGATTATCCTCCTCCCATTAAAAAAGCGGCAGTAAGAGACGTAAGTGTGGAGAAAAAAAATTCTCAGCAAAAGCTGATCAAGGTTCCATTTGACACGAGAACACAATTAAACGGATTATACATCTTACTATTTAGTAACGAGCGGGGCATTTTCTATTATAGTCCAATTCTTTTGGCAGGCGTTGTAGGATTATTTATTGCCTATAAGAATAGAGAACATAGAAAAGTTAGTATCCTTATATTTTCAGTTGTCTGCATCAACATTATTCTGTATTCTATGTTTGCAGATCCATGGGGAGGGTGGGCTTTTGGTCCAAGATACCTAATTCCGGCTTCAGCTCTTCTATCAGCGGGAATTGGCATAGCAGTTTGGCGTTTTGTTAGAAATCCAATATTTCTTATTGCCTTTTTTATAATGCTTTTTTATAGTGTGGGAGTTTCTTTTTCAGGAGCGCTTACAACAAACGCTGTACCTCCCAAAGGAGAAGCGCAAAACCTAATTACGCCAATACCCTATACCTATAAATATAACTTTCAATTTATAGATAAAAACGAATCAGGATCGCTTATTTATAATCTTTTTTTTAATTACCTTATTAGTCTTCGCACATTTTTATACGTGCTTACTGTTACGTTTGTTTCACTCGTTTCAAGCTTATATCTAATGGTTTTCTTTAAAAGAAGGGAGATAAATTCATGAAAAGCATCTCTGTAAGTTTTAGCAAGAGAAGCTTGGGAAGTATTAAGACGAGTCTTGAAGGATACTCCCTGACGATTATTCTTTGTATTTTAAGCGCGATTTCAATATTTTTATTTTTTATTTATTACCAAAACGGACTTGGGCTTTCGTATAACGATGCGAGATCTCATTTGGATATTGGACGGCGTGTTGTTGAGGGTCTTAAGCCCGGTCTTGCCCAACTTGGAAGCGTTTGGCTTCCTCTTCCTCATATCCTTATGATCCCGACAATTTGGAGCGATTTTATGTGGCGAAGCGGTCTTGCAGGAGCCTTGCAATCTATGGTTTCTTTTGTGGCAACGGGCCTTTTCATATATCTGTTTTTAAAAAATATTGGCGTTTCGATACTAGGAAGAATAATCGGGGTTGGAATTTTTGCATCAAATCTTAACATTTTATATCTTCAGTCAACCGCAATGACAGAACTCCTTTTGATCGCGACAATGACGGCAGGAGTTTATCATCTAATGCTTTGGTTCAAAAACGATACGATTCCGTCCTTAATAAAGGCGGCGTTTTGGGTAATGCTTTCAACTCTGGTACGGTACGACGGGTGGTT
>JBBTXK010000115.1:0-2121 GCA_038062315.1 Patescibacteria group bacterium | reverse complement strand
ATTCAATCAAAGTTTACAAATTTAATTCTTTCTTGAATCAGGGTATATACGAATTAAATCTTAAGGAGACTGAAAATCTTTGACAGGAACCGGAAGCGTTTTGATCGTTGAACAATTTACTTATGACTATACTCGAACCCGTTAATTCGATACGGACTGATCCAGCCTCCAAATGGAGTTTCAGTAAACTCTTAAAAAAGTGGTGGGGATACCCGCCTTCCAAGGATATCGATGTCAATCACGCCCACGCGGTAGGCATTCACTATCAAATTATTCAGTCGAAGCCATTACTGAAAGACATTTATTTAAAATGGTACCGTGAGTTTTTGCCAGCCTATCAGGAGACAACACACCTTCAGGCCGAAGCACTCGAACTTGGATGTGGCCCAAGCGTCATTGAAGAAGTTTTACCGGCTGTTCGCAAAACAGATGTCGTGAAAACTTCTATAACGGAACACGTCGTAAATGCCATGAAGCTTGACGCGAAAGATGAACAGTATCGCGCCCTGTTCATGGTCGATGCGTTTCACCATATTTCAGAACCCTCCAAATTTTTAAGGGAGGCTGCGCGCTGTTTAAAACCCGGAGGGCGGTTGGTGATGGTTGAACCCAACAATGGATTTGTGATTCGATGGATGAGCAAAATTACCGATCATTTTGAATATTTTGACGACCGCGTGACCGAATGGAAAAATGAATCACAAGATCGCATGACACGCGCCAATATGGCTTTGGCATGGGTTGTTTTCGTTCGTGATCGAAAGCGGTTTGAACGCAAATACCCTTCTTTAAAAATTATTAATATTCGATATCATAGTTTTATTTCCTATTTTGTAACAGGAGGGATGGGTTACCGCCCATTTCTGCCTTCATTTGCCCAACCGTTTGTTGATTTGATCGAGTGGATTGTTCGACCCTGGATGCGGTGGTTGGGGAGTTCCATGACCATTGACATTGAAAAAATATCATGAAATATACCGCAGTCTCAAACTGCTCCCCAGCACGTCTGTAATTTTTTAAGATGAAGTTATTTAAGCCGTTTATTATCTCCCTGATTTTAGTATTTGGATATTTGACACTGATTTCATATCCTTATTTCTTTTCCAAGATAAATCGTTATGACTCGCTTGGTTTTCTTTCGTTGGTTGAGGAAAAATCAGTAAATATGCAAAAAACATTCAGCCAAGAGCGTTCGACTGATCAATTTGATAACCATCTTCTAAAAGGCGAAAAGGTTAAGGCAAGAATAAAAGCTAGTGAAAACAATTTTGGTATCTTATTGTTTAGATTTGCCAAATTATCTAGTAAAGTATCAGATAGTGTTGTCTTTAGGATTAAAAAAGAAGGAGAGGAGAAATGGTATTATGAAAAAAATTATAAGGCAAACCAATTTCAGCCAGATCAGTATTTTACTTTTGGTTTTCCACCTTTTAAAAATTCTAAAAACAACACCTACGTTTTTGAGATAGAATCTCTTTCAGGCACATACAAAAATGGAATTGGAGTGAGTCTAAATGGACATAAAGTTGCGCTTGTTTATAGGTATTCTCTAAATGATCTAAAAAATTATGATACACTGTTTTCCTTCATTTTTAAAAAATTTTTCTATGCAGTAAGAAACGTAAATGTTTTGCAGTATTGGGAGATTCTCTCTACTTTTGTTTTATCCCTTCTCTTGGCTCTTTTTGTAGAAAAGAAAAAGGTAATACCAAACGTTGTAAGATTCTTGCAACTTCTCTTTATGTTTTTTATAAAAAAGGTAAAAATTAGTTTTTGGGATATTGTAAGATTTTTGCCAACCATTAGAACAAACTCTAGGAGGATGTTTAAAGTAATTATGGATGAAGCAAAGTTTAACTATCTATCACTTGAGAAAGAAATAGTAAATTTTTCAAAAAGAACATCGCGCGGATTTTCTAGAACCAAATTTTATTCATTGTTTCTTAATTCAAATACAAAAAAAAGAATAACAATAGGGTTATTAATATTTTTGCTCGCATTAATATACAGGTTTTCCTCAGCTTTAGTTCATTTAGACAAATTATTCTATGCTGGTCTTGGAGGGCAAGGAGATTATGACCAGTTCATAAGAGCTGCGACGTGTGCAATAAGAAATTTTTG
>JBBTXK010000114.1:0-1999 GCA_038062315.1 Patescibacteria group bacterium | reverse complement strand
AATGGCTTTATGTTCCAGGAGAGAAAGAAAAAATAGGCCATTGAGTATCATCCTGCGCGCCGTGCGATGCATTTTTCTTTAAAAATAAAAATGTGATTGTAGTTGGGGGAGGAGATAGTGCTATGGAGGAAGCATTAGTTCTGACAAAATTTGCCACAAGTGTAACCCTTGTTCACAGACGTAGTGAATTTAAGGCAAGTAAAATCATGCTTGAACGTGCTCAGAAGAATTCGAAAATAAAGTTTATATTAAATTCAGAAGTAATTGAAATATTAGGACATGACAAGGTTACGGGAGTCAAGATTAGAAATAACAAAACAGACAAGATTGCAGAAATTCCAGTGGATGGTATATTTGTGGCAATTGGACACATGCCGAACAGCGCTGTGTTTGGAGGAATTGAAACTGATGAGCAGGGGTTTATTAAAGTTAAAGATCATACAAAAACAAATATTGAGGGTGTTTTTGTGGCAGGAGATGTACACGATAGTCATTACAAGCAGGCAGTCACTGCGGCTGGGTTTGGATGTATGGCAGCGTTGGAGGTTGAGAAGTGGTTGTCTAATCAATAAAAATTGAGAGATCGATATATGTTTTGTGATACGATATAGCCATGTGGGTTTGGTATAGTCTTTTCGTTGCAATTTGGGGAGCACTTCAAACTTTTCTTGTCAAGAAATTAACTAAAAAAATAAATTCCCTAACACTTCTTTATGTACTCTTTTTGTTTAACATTCCTATTTCTTTTGCTCTGCTTCTATTCATGGGTGGTATACCAAAAACAACAGGGGGCTTTTATCTATATTTAGGAATCTCTGGATTTTTGGATGCGATCGCGTTCGTATGCTCATTTTGGGCGATAAGCAGGTCTTCTATTTCTCTTATTGCTCCGATTTCTTCTTTTTCTCCGGTTTTTACAACCATTATTGCGGCATTTACTATTAATGAGATTCCAACGCCGATAAAACTGGTTGGAATTTTACTTATAGTTTTTGGCGCATATCTTTTGAATGCGGCAGATATTAGAAGTGGAATTCTGAATCCATTTAAAGTACTTTTTTCCAACAAGAGCGTTCTTCTTTTTTTACTAGCGCATTTTCTTTGGGGTTTTACACCTATTCTTCAGAAGAAAGCAATTTTTGAAACGCAACCTCAAGTTCCATTATTTGCCGCTATTGTCGGAATGATTTTTGTTTTCTTGTATCTTAGTCCTTTTGCTCTCAGAAAAACTCTATCGTCTTTTAGGGAAATAAGCGTGAATTTAAAATGGTTTGTAATCAATGGAATAGGTAATGCTTTTGCCCAAGCTGCGGCCTTTGCTGCGTTTGCTCTTGCATATTTGGGATATGCAACCTCTGTATTTAGATTGTCAGTTTTTTTTACAATTATCTTAGGCGGAGTGTTTCTTAAAGAGGAAAGGATAAAAGAGCGATTGCTTGGAGGCGCAGTTATGGTAATCGGCACAATTTTGCTAGCCTTGTGAATACTGGTCTATTGACAGGCTGGAGTGGTCGTGGTAATATTAACACTGAAGAGCGAATCGCTTTATGATAATAAAGAAGAAAGATTTAATTTTGCCCCATTGGGGATTTTTATTGTCTTCGTGAAACGATTCCTCTTTTAAACTGGCAACCATTAACATTTAACATTTAACATTTAACATTTAACTATTAACAAAAAATAGAATTGTGGGTTTTGGGGGGCCCGAAGTTTACCCGGTTGAACACTTCATTTGCAATGAAGAGGTAAGGGGTTCGACTCCCCTCGGGTCCACACATTCGTCGCTTCGCTCCTCAGTGCAAGCTCTTTGGAAACAGAGAGTTTACACTGAACGAAGTGAAGTGGCTCTTTGACAAGTGAAGAGAAGAATTCATGCAATGTTTCTCATATGATGGGATTTATTGCATGAAATAATTTTTTTATAATCTACTCATAAGGCCGATAATGAATGCCTAGGAGATTTTGGCCGAGGAAGGACGCATACGGCGGCGATACTCGT
>JBBTXK010000113.1:0-1921 GCA_038062315.1 Patescibacteria group bacterium | reverse complement strand
GCACAGGAATTTTTGGAAGCCCAAAACTTAATGATGGATATTGCTGTCTGTAATAATCAAGATAATCTACTGCTGAAAGGAGATAGCCTTGATTAGTATTCGTTTCACCACAGCAGTTTTTCAGGTAATATTCTCTTGGGTATATAGTGTTCCAAAAGGTATTGGTAAAGTTTCTTTCTGTAACGGTTGTTTGGGTAATATCAGGGTATGTGAAATTGCTTACATTTATCGTATCTTCGCTAAAGAAATTTGCATTTGTGTATTCAGAAAGACCTATGTTGGTGCCAGATGGAGAATTGCTCCCATTATATTGATTCGTATCCCAGAGTTGAGTTATAGGTATATAACCTCCTACAGAGGTATCTAAGGAAACTGATGGGAATACTGGATTTGACATGAAAGAGGATGCTGTAGACCGATTATTTTTAGCCCAGTTCTCAAACTGTGGGACAACGCCAATATCATCCAATGGATGGGGATCATTTCTTACATGGGCAGGCTGAGCAACATCTTCGACAAGATGTATAATATGCCCCAATCCCTGAAATGTTTTTGCAAAGTAAGCATCCCGTTGTGTTTTGTCTACAGCAACTAAGTTGCCACTGTAGTCCTTACCTGTCAGTGCTGTGTAAAAATATTCTCTTGTCTTCTGCCAGTTCCATGGATTGGTAGTATTTTGAGCCCAAAGGAGGGAAGACATACCGTTAATTCCAGGATACCATGTGCTTAATCCTGCCTGACTCCAAGAAAGGGCAAGCGGGTCATGGAAGTGGTTGTAATAGTAAGCAGTGAATATGTTGCCAGCGTCTTCTTCTATAGCCCCATCTTTTATTAGCTCTATCCAGCGAGAAATTTTTGAATTTTGAACTTCTGCTCCTTTATCGTCTACAAGCTCAAGTCCTTTTTCATAGCCAATATTTTTAATATAACTACCATCTGCTATTTGTGATTTCTGAGCTACGATCTTAGATAGGTCTCTATGTGTTATATCAGCATTCCAAGCCCATAGGTTATTATGAAAAATTATACTTACAAAAAGCGTAAAACCCATTATTATTTTCTTCATAAATTTATCTCTTCCTTTTATTTTAACTTTCTTAATCCTATTACTGTATAAACCTTGAAAGGCTTTGGAATACTTGCCTTCCAAACTCTCCAGATATCCTCGATATTTTTGGTATTTAATTCCTCTTCTATATCCTCAAAAGGGATTTCCAGATTTCTGACCTTGGCTTCAGCATCTTTGAGGGGGAAGAATGGGTAATCCATGCTTTGGATTAAAGCCTTCTCCTTTTCAGAAATATCTTCATACCATCGCTTTACATACACAATCCCTTCATCTATTACCTCCTGCTCAATTGATTCTATATGTTGAGGGTCTTTCCATTTTATAGATTTCACAACATTCACACTTTTCACTGGTATTATTAGAAAATCTGGTTGAAATCCACTCTTACCGATTGAAACTTGAATAAAATCATTTTTTAAATACCAAGGAGCTATTAGAGTAGTATAAGATGGAATATAAAATTCTCCATTTTTATCTGTCGTTGTTAATCTGGTATCTACATCGTGTGTATTAGCTTCCAATCCCATCATCTGTTTTGTATAATTCACTTCTATCATTACACCTTCAAGCGGCTTTTTTGTCTCAACATCTATAACCCTTCCGTTAAAGGAACTCTCATAATAGAGAATCCATCTCCATGCAAAGACACCTTTTGCATTACTAAAAATAGCGCCCAAAATAACTATGGTTATTAAAAATATCCTTTTCATTTCATTACTCCTTGTCTAAAATCTCTTTATCTTCCATAGCCCGTTGGTGTTTCTCACAAAAAGGAGATGAAAGGAATATATCTTGCCATTTCTTGTTGTGATAACTTCGTATTCCGCGCTGTTATCTTCAATTTTTACTAAA
>JBBTXK010000112.1:5478-5877 GCA_038062315.1 Patescibacteria group bacterium | reverse complement strand
CTGTAATTACAATAGTCAGTCCAAGGTTTGGTCTATTTTCTATATTATCTATGCTTACAGATTTGATGCTGGGATAAGTTTTGAGGGAATTTACAAATTCAGTTAAAGAAGATATAGATGTAGAATTTATGTCAATATCTGTCCTGTCTTTTCTCAAAGTAAGTTTATTAAATTTTACTGCTTGGAGCGTGAAGCCCACAATATCTTGGAACATTCTGTATACTTTAGTGCTTTCTTTGGAGAAGTTTTCTGCCAAGGCGAGACGGCTATGTAGGTTTCTAAAGTTTTCCTCGTCGTTCTTAAGAAGCGCGAGCTGGGATTGTTTTTGCCTTATGTCTCCATGGAGTGAAACAAGCTCCTCATCCAAAGAAAACCTATAGAGGAATGCTGTTATTGCAA
>JBBTXK010000112.1:0-5468 GCA_038062315.1 Patescibacteria group bacterium | reverse complement strand
TTCGGTAGCAATGACAATTAAACGGCCAATGCTTAAAGTCCAATCAATAAACTTGTCAAAATGAGGTATCTTTTGTTTTCTGACTAAATTTATAGAGGCAGGGACTTTTTCCATAGCAAGTTTAGTGTAGGTGTTTTTTTGCTTTTTGTCAAAGACTATTTGGAGTTAAGTTTTTATTTTTTTGGTTTTGCCTGGAAGCTATTTCTTTAAAAAGTTTTGATAATTTTGATTTAAGTCTTGCTGCCTTGTTCTTATGAATAATATTTTTTTTTGCACTTTTGTCCAGAACGCTTATAGCCTCCGTAATATTTTTTTCAGACGGTAATTTTTTGGCTTTTTTCATAGACGAGTTTAAAATATTAGTAAATCTCTTATTAAATCTCTCTCGTTTTTTATCCTTTCGTAACTTTTTCTTTGCAGATCTAATGATTGGCATTTGTTTATTTTATCATGCTATACTCATAAATACAATATGGCCCAAAATTTTATTAAGAAGAGTATTGGTATTTTGCTTGCTCGTCAAACAAATATTTTGTCCGCTGCTTTTGTTATTATGTCAACTGTTGTTTTGTCTCAAATCTTGGGACTATTTCGCACGAGACTATTATTTTCTATTTTCGGAGCATCAAATACTTTGGGTATTTACAATTATGCGTCAATTCTTCCTGATACTATTTTTCAGTTGACGATTGCGGGAGCGTTGGCATCCGCCTTTATCCCTGTTTTTTCTGAATATTTAGTAAGAGGAGAAGAAAAAAATGCACATAGAATGGCATCAACATTTCTTACGGCAGGCATTATAATATTCATTGCTTTTTGTCTCATTCTTGTCCTATTTGCATCTTCTATACTTTCGATTTTCAATGGGGGGCAGAATTTTTCAGAGGAAGATATGAAGCTCATGGCTTCCCTTATGAAGATTATTATTATTAGCCAGATTATCTATATGGTTGGTATGTTTTTTAGCGCAATGCTGCAGTCATATAATCATTTTTTTATACCCGGAATTGCCGCGGCATTTTACAATATAGGAATAATTGCTGGTGTAATGTTATTTCATCAATATGCAGGAATTTATGCTGTTCCTTTTGGTATCATTTTGGGCGCAATAGTTTTTGTTGTAGTTCAGTTGCCCCTTGCTAGAAAAGTAGGGTTTTCCTTTGAGCCTACAATTAAATTTTTTTAGATCAAAAGGAATTCATAAAGTATTTATGCTCATGTGGCCCCGTACGATTCAAGTCGCCTCCCAACAAGTAGGAACAATTATTCTTGCGGCAATCATCGCTTTTATGGCTGAGCCCGGACGCATGCATTTGCTTTTTGATTCTGCAAAAACACTTATGTTTGCCCCAATTTCTCTTGTTGGACTCAGTATCGCTCAGGCGGCTTTTCCGGTTCTTTCCCGAGAAAAAAATAATCTTACTAATTTTAAGGTAACTTTTATAACGAGTTTTAATCAGATGCTGTATCTTATTCTGCCAATCTCCACATTTATTCTTGTCCTTCGTATTCCGATCGTACGTTTAGTCTTCGGAGCGGATAAATTCGATTGGCCCGCGACGGTTCTGACCGGTCACATCTTGGCGTTTCTATCTTTATCTATTTTTGCACAAGCTTTAATTGTTCTTTTATATCGTGCATTTTATGCATTGCACAATTCTTTTATTCCTCTTATCGTGAGTTTTATATCGACTCTCCTACTTATTATTTTGGGGTACTATTTTGTTATGGTTCAAAACATGGGTATTGAAAGTATTGCTCTTGCCTTTAGTTTCGCAAACATTCTTCAACTAATTATACTTATTACTATACTTAATAAAAAAGTGGGGGGATTTACGAAAACGTTACTACTTCTTCCATCACTTAAGGTTTTCTTAGCAAGTTTTCTTACAGGAATATCTTTATATATTCCAATAAAATTGTTGGATCAGCTCGTATTTGATACCACTCGGACAATAAATCTGATTTTCCTAACAGGAATATCGAGCTTCATCGGCCTCTCTTTTTACCTTTTTCTTACATGGCTTTTGAATGTTAGGGAAGCTGAGAATTTTCTATTGATTTTTAAACGAATTGGCAATTGGAGAGAGATATTAAAAGATAGAGATGAGATTATTGACAGCAAAGGACTTAATCCGTAAAATCTTAAATCATGCAACAATCCCAAATAAGAAATTTCGCAATTATTGCTCATGTGGATCATGGCAAGTCGACTCTTGCGGATAGATTATTGGAAATAACAAAAACTGTGCCAGCGGAAAAAATGGCAGAACAATTTTTGGACCAAAACCCCATCAGCCGAAGACGCGGAATTACGATAAAGTTAGCCCCTGTTAGAATGACCTACATCCTAAACGCTACACCCTATATCCTGAATTTAATCGATACTCCCGGTCATGTTGATTTTTCATACGAAGTCTCAAGGACGCTGGCCGCTTGCGAAGGAGCCATTCTTTTAGTCGATGCTACACAGGGAATCCAAGCCCAAACTGTTGCCCATTTTACCGAAGCAAAAAAAGAAAATCTAACGATGATTCCTGTTATTAATAAAATTGATTTAGAAAGTGCAAATGTGGACTTGGTAAGTAAAGAACTGACTGAGACTTTTGGATTTAAGAAAGAAGAGATCCTGCGGATTTCTGCAAGAACTGGCAAAAACGTTGATCTTTTACTTTCGGAAATTATAAAAAGAGTGCCAATGCCAAAAGGTAAAAAAGAAGGAAGTCTTCGTGCACTAATTTTTGATGCTTCCTATGATGAGTTTCGCGGTGTTGTTGCTTATGTTCGGCTAGTTGATGGGAAGATTGAGAAAGGAGATAAGGTTAGATTTTACCAAAACAACACAGAGTCAGAAGTTACAGATCTTGGTTATTTTTCTCCGCACTTAGTTTCTTCTAAGGATTTGATGGCAGGTGAAATTGGCTATGTTATTACAGGAATTAAAGATATTAGAAAAGTGCGCGTAGGCGATACTATAACAATTAACAACTTACAATTAACAAACGGCAACATTCAGGCTTTGCCGGGATATAAGATTCCAAAACCTATGGTATTTTTTGGGGTATATCCTAAAAGCACAAATGACTATATTTATTTAAAAGAATCTTTATCAAAATTAATACTTAACGATACCGCATTAACATATACAGAGGAGTATTCTTCTTATTTGGGAAGCGGATTTAGAGTAGGATTTTTGGGACTTTTGCACGCAGAAATTGTTAAAGAAAGAATAAAACAAGAATTTAATTTGGATATTCTATTAACCATGCCTCAAGTTTTATATGAAGAAAAAGACGAAGTAATGTTAGAGCCATATATGAAACTTATTGTTTATACTCCTAAAGATTATGTGGGACCAGTTATGAATATATGTCAGGCAAAAAAAGGGTTAATGTTAGATCTAAATTATCATGAAAGTTTTGCTGTTTTGACATATGATATGCCTTTTTCAATGTTTGTTAGAGGGCTTTCTTCGGACCTCAAGTCAGTGTCAAACGGTTTTGCGAGTATTGATTATACGCTTACCGATTATAAAGAAGCCGATTTAGCAAAACTTGAAATAAGAGTAAATGATGTTTCCATAGATGTTTTGTCGGAATTTGTCTATCAAGATGAAGCAGCGCATCTTGCGCGAGAAAAAGTGGAAAGACTTAAAGGTTCACTGCCAAGACAGCAGTTTAGACAAATCATACAAGGATTAGTTAATGGTGATATTGTTGCCCGATCCGAAATTCCGCCTTTTAGAAAAGATGTTTTACAAAAAATGTCAGGCGGAGATAGAAGAAGAAAAGACAAGCTTTTAGAAGCCCAGAAAAAAGGCAAATCCCGCATGATTGCTCAAGGAAAAATCAGTATTCCCCAAGAAGCTCTGCTATCGATGATAGAGGGAAATTAATGAAAGTTTGTCAAGTCCCCTTACGGATTGCCATGACGTTCTAAACTCCGAGTACATTTCGTCGGCCATGCGATAATGTCTTTACCATTTTATGGCTGACAATGAGGATCTGGTAAAACAACCCAACGAAATTAGACCTAATTTACCTTTTTGGTCCAAAAAATTGACAATTATTGTCATTTGTGTTTTATTTGTGACAATATTTGGTGCAGGAGGGTACATATTAGGCGCAAGACAACTTGTTACTATCCCTACTGTTGCCACAAGCCAAATCGTGGTTCACGAAAAATTTGACCTACAAAGAATACTATATTTAGTTTCATATTTTGACGCTAAGAGTACCAAAAAATTCCTAATACATTACACTATCGATAAAGATCCTCAGGGAGGTTATACAAGCATCTATTTGGTTGATACAACGTTGGATCTGCAGTCAGCAATTAAGATTATTGACGTTGATTTCACGGGCATCTCTTCTTTTATCTCTTACGGAGCCGAAAAAAAATATATTGCCATCGAGCTCACAGGGACTGACATACAAAATTTAGCTATCGCAGATGAGGATGGTAAACTCATTACGAAGAATTTGTTGGAGACTAACAATTTCAAATTTAAAGACCAGGAATTGACTAGCTATCTAGTGAGTTTCGAGCGATGGGAAAACGAAAAAACATTTTGGGGAAAAGCATCGCCTTACGGATCGCCCAATGATCCAGATCGTCCAATGCTTGAACTGCTAATAGACGCTGAAACAGGAAAGATTCTTGAAAGCAATTGATCCGCTATTTCAAACCCAATGGGGACCGTTCCTCAGAGTCATTGCGCTATCTATCAAGAATTAACATAGTTTAAATCTTATGTTTTCTTTCTTCTAAGGTATTTCTTTTGATAATTACCATCTGAAAGGTGAAAGAAGATTGCTATAACAGGTTTACATTGTCAGAAAAAATGTCAAAGAACTACTTGACAAATTGTTAGGTGCGACATATACTATTTTTGTATGTTAAATACAGTAACTGTTACTACAAGAGATATACTCAGAAACTACAAGCAAGTCTTTGAGAGGGTTAAGAAGACCAAACAGCCTGCTGTGGTTGTTTCTCAAAAAGAGCCTCAAGTAGCAATTGTGTCCCTTGACGACCTGGAAAAATTGAAACAACTCAAAAATAGACAGTCTACAAAAACTCTTCTTGATATGGCCGGAATTATTCCAGAAGGCAGCGGATTGCCCTCCGATTTATCCAAAAAACACAATGAATACACGTGGGATTAATCAACCACTGATTGCAGTTGGAGATACTGATGGGTTGATTGCTATCCTAAGTGAAGAAGATGCAAATCACGATAAAGCAGTTTCAACTGTTGAAAAACTCTTGCAGCATGATGCTCAGACTGTTTTTCCACTCACTACTATTGTAGAAACAATAACCACACTAAAGAGGAAACTCAACAGGACAGATTTGGTCCAAAAAGTTATCTCACGTATTACGAGCGGAACACTTTCAATTGAAAATGTAGACACAGTAATGTTAAGTGAAGCGCTTAAAGTATTTGATCCAAAGGGCAGTAAACA
>JBBTXK010000111.1:0-3777 GCA_038062315.1 Patescibacteria group bacterium | reverse complement strand
TGGATTTGTGAAAGTAATTACCAACGAACAGGAAGTTATAATTGGCGCAGCAATCGTTGCGCCCCGTGCCGGAGAAATGATTCATGAACTTGCACTCGCTTTGCATCTAAGACTCAAAGCAAATGTACTATCTGGGATGATCCACGCATATCCCACATATTCTGAAGCTATAAAAATCGCTTGCAGCAATATTGAATAATCTAATTAAGTAAGGACAGTAGAATTTTATCCACTCTATGACCATCCATATCAACTACTTCAAACCTATAATTTTCCCATTCAAAACTGTCTCCGGAGGAAGGAATGTGTCCCACTTTATGCATAACAAAGCCGCCTGTTGTATGGAATGCGCCAGTTTTTTCACCCGGCAGTTTTCGTATATGAAAATATTCCTTAAATTCATCTACTGACAACAAACCATCAATAAACCAGGAGTTTTCATTTCGTTTTACTATTTTTTGTTCTTCAAGATCGTCGACCGTAGGTATATCACCAACAATAGCTTCAAGAATATCGGCAAGAGAAAGTAAACCCTCTACATTTCCATACTCATCTACGATTAATGCCGTATGCAATCCAGACTTTTTAAATAACTCAAGAACCTTGAGAACTGCCATATTCGTAGGAACAAAAAGAGGTTTATGAAGTGTTTTTTTTAAATCTATTTTTTCTTCAACTAGAAAATTTGTGAATAGATCCTCTGTTCTAACAATCCCGATTACTTTATCAAGCGTATCTCTGCAAACTGGATAACGGGAATGAGGATTCTTTGCTATTTTACTGCGAATAGTCTTAAAAGAACTGTCTATGTCAATCCATGTGATATCTTTACGGGTGGTCATCAGTGAGTTTACTTTACGATCATTAAGGCTAAACGTGCGCTCAACTATATTTTTTTCAGTTATTCCAAAAACTCCTGCTCTTGCACCTTCTCGAATAAGCATGCGAATTTCTTCTTCGCTCACCGGCACTTCTTCTTTAGATTTTATTTGCAAAAGTCGCAAAACCCAATCAGTTGATTTGCTTAACAATTTAACTATTGGTGTTACAAGAAAGCTAATAACGCTCATTGGCCGAGAAACAAGAAGAGCAATGCCTTCAGGATTGCCTAATGCAATCCGTTTTGGCACTAATTCCCCAATAATAAGCGAAAGATACGTAATGACACCAACAACGACAATAAGCCCCAATATGTCACTATACGGATCAAGAAGCGGGATTGTACTTATCTGTTTCGAGAGCGATTCGGCGATTGTTGCACCTCCGTATGCACCTGCAAAAATACCAACAAGAGTAATACCAACTTGTACTGTTGATAAGAAGCGACTGGGATTATTTGCAAGCTCAAGGGCTGCTTTAGCATTTTTATTTCCCTCATTTGCTTTTTGTTGCAGCCTTTGTTTGCGTACTGAAATAATAGCAATTTCCGCCATCGCAAAAACACCATTTAAGACAATGAGCAAAAGAACGATCAGTATCTCCATAGTAGTCTTTGTAGATTATAACAAATTTAGTCGACAAGCTTCTTTTAGATCAATTATCTCCCTTGACAAATGCAAATAAGTCGCATATACTAACGCAAGTTAATTGCATTTATGACAAAAGGGCTACATGATTGTTCAGAAGAACTAAGACAAGTCGAATTGAAGGTAACTCCTGCACGACTCGCAGTTTTGGATGTATTGGAAAAAACTAATAAACCAATAGACATTGCAACTATTATTGATTATTTAGAGGCAAACGATATTAAAACAGATCCTGCAACGGTTTTCCGAATCATCAACTCCTTTACAAACAAAGGAATCACAAAGCAAATTCAACTAAATGAGGGGAAATTCCGCTATGAACACGCTTCCAAAAAAGACCATCACCATTTAACCTGCGAAAATTGTGGAAGAATAGAAGACATTTCCGATAATTTTATTACAGACATTGAAGGCAAAATAAAGCGCAATAAAAAGTTTTTGGTAAAAAGACATTCTGTAGAATTTTTTGGGATTTGTAAACAATGTCAACGTTAGCATATATTTTATTATTCACTTTTATAGGAAGCGTTGGGGCGCTCATTGGGGGAGTTATTTTACTGTCCAATGAAAAGTTTGCCGCAAAAATCTCGCATTTCCTTGCTTCTTTTGCCGCAGGAGTGCTACTTGGCACTGCTTTTTTTGATTTATTACCTGAAGCATCTTATGAGGCAGAATTAGGAAACATTAATATTTTTTTCTGGGCGCTTATCGGCATTGTATTATTTTTTCTTGTTGAGAGATTTATTCATTGGTTCCACCATCATGACGAATATCACGACGAACACGACAAAGAAAAAAAATCAACTCTTCCTTTAATTGTTATTGGAGATACTATACATAATTTTCTTGACGGCGTTGTTATTGCTGCTGCTTTTATGGTTAATGTTCAGGTTGGAATTCTTACAGCCATCGCTGTTTTTGCTCATGAGATTCCGCAAGAAATTGGAGATTTTGGATTAATGCTTCACAAAGGCTTATCAAGAAAAAGAATAATTATTGTAAATATCATAAGTGCAGCTGCCGCATTTACAGGAGCTATTATTACCTATCTTTTGGGAAATATACTGGAAGGATATCTGCCAATTTTTCTTGCATTAACAGCAGGGTTTTTTATCTACATAGCTTCCTCTGATTTGATTCCTGAAATACACCACGAGAAAAGGCGGGGATATGCACTAATTGAAAGCCTAATGCTCATTTTGGGAATTATTGTCATCTTTATTTCTGTTTCCCTTCTAGAACACGGCTAATAATTTTACTACTTTTTTTTGACTTCTCTTTGTACTGTTATTGAGCATTGGGTAACTAGTGCTGCTATAGCGCCAATTGCCGCAAGCATAGGAGCCAAAACTACCCCAACAACGCCAATTGTCAAAGGAAATTCTACCAAAACTTTTCCTTTTTTGTCTTTAATGATAATCCGCCTAACATTTCCTTCTTTTATTGTGGCTTTTACTTTCTCCAAAAGCTTTTCGCCTGTTACATGAAATGTTTCTTCTATCTTTTTAACTTCCATACTTTCCACCTCCTTTCGTCATCTTTTACCGGTGACTGCCGTATCACTTCTCCTGTAAATAAGGGCTTATATAAATGCTGCTTTTTGGTATCTTTAATGTTGATAACTTTCATCTGACTCCCTCATGCTAACACATTTAAATCTTATTTTCTAGCATATCTTTTTTGATTATTTGCCTTCGCAGCTAATTGCTGCAAGGCTTAAAAAGAGTCTCACACAAAAGGATGTTACAGAAAAGCTAGCTAGGCTACTTATTAAAACTTTGATATACTTAGCTCAAGATTGTTAATAAGACATAAAATTAAAAATGGGCAAAGATCATCCTATTCTTAAAAAAATAAAAAACCATTTCAAAAAAGTGGATCCTATTCTTTATGCGGCAATAAAAGACCTTTATGTCTTGGAAAAAGCCGCTCCAAGAGATTATTTTGCAAAACTGTGCGGGGAAATCATAAACCAACAGCTCTCTAATAAAGCCAGTGCGACTATTTATAAACGATTCCAAATACTGTTTCCAAATGGAAAAATAACCCCACAGCATGCTCTAAAATTAAGCCATCAAGATTTACGAGGAACTGGAACATCAAACGCAAAAGTGACATTTATAAAATCTTTAGCACAGAAAGTGGTGAATAAAGAATTACAACTTGAGAAACTCGCTAGTATGACAGACAAAGAAGTAATAAAAGAACTCACCGAGACAAAAGGCATTGGACCTTGGACAGCTGAGATGTT
>JBBTXK010000110.1:0-1020 GCA_038062315.1 Patescibacteria group bacterium | reverse complement strand
AATCTCCCCCCTCCCTTGACGGGAGGGGATAAAGGGGAGGGTGAAAAAAAGTCTCTCTAATCACCCCCACCCTAACCCTCCCCCATCAAGGGGGAGGGGATTAGTGGTAACCCTGTAGCAAGACTACAGGGAATAATCAAGTTTATCTATAAATGGGACATGTTGTTCATTTCTTATATTCTTATATAATCTTCTTGTTTTATTGACACCATAATGTGCCTACATTATAATTACACTGCATTTGTTTCCCGGAGGAATGTATGAAGGCAAATATTGTATCAATAGGCAATTCCAAAGGCATCCGCATACCTAAGGTATTATTAAAACAGTTTGATTTTAATGACCAAGTAGACCTTGAGATTGAGAAGAAAGGGATTGTTATAAAACCTGTTAAGAGCAAGACGCGGGAAGGATGGGATAGTGCATTTAAGTTAATGCACGAAAGGAAAGAGGATACCCTGTTGATTGACGAAAAGACAGATTTTGATATAAAAGGTTGGGAATGGAAATAGGGCACATCCTTTACTTTGACAAAAATAAATATTATAGATTCACGCAGTTTTAAAATGATGCAAATCTAATGCAAAAATGCTATTCTTGACTACATAAAACAGGATTGGAGGATGATATATGAAACCATCAATAAATCAAGAACAACTTAAGAAAGTAATCAAGACAGCTTTAGTTGAAGTCCTTGAAGAGCGTCAAGATTTGCTTCACGATGCAATTGAAGATGCTCTTGAGGACGTGGCTTTTGTCCGTGCTATCGAGGAAGGTGAAACTACGGAATTGGTACAACGAAAAGAAGTTTTCAAACTTTTTGAGAAACTAAGGGGTCCTATCAGATGGGCAAGATAAATTGTGATTGCTTTTTCAAAAGGAGATAAATACCATGACCACAATTATTTTCCTATCATGGATCGCCTTCAGCTTTCTTGCTGGTATAATAGCCAAAGATAAGGGACGGTCAGGTATTGGTTTCTTTTTCCTTTCATTATTTTTAAGCCCACTCTTTGGTAT
>JBBTXK010000109.1:0-5630 GCA_038062315.1 Patescibacteria group bacterium | reverse complement strand
AAATCTTTTATTTAAAAATGGCGTCCTATTTTTGTTATCTCTCCAATACCAGACAAGATACATAAATCCAAAAAGAGGAAAAAGCAAAAAATTTGATTGTTTAACTTGTAGCGATAAACCAACCAGCAGACCGGTAATGATTACTTTTTTGATAGAAAATTTTTTAAGCAGCAGTAAAAAACTCAAAAAAGAGGAGCTAAAAGATAACATGATGAAACTTTCCGTAGTAACAAGCTGAGACAATCCTAGAAAAAGAGGGAGGGTTGCAAGAATTATACCTGCGGAAATGCCAACGAAACGGGAAGAAATATGCCAGCCAATAATTACAACTAAAATAATAGAAATTGACGAAACAAAAGCTGAAAGCAGCCGAGAATATGTAAAATCATAGTAAAAAACCGGATTTCCTCTTTCGTCAATGCTTTCTATGTCAAAATAAGAGGCTGCGCCATACATATACTTAACTAAAGGTGGATGATCGTAGCTAGTATAAAAAAAGGGGTTATTAAAATCCCCTTTTTTAAGTAGCTCTATCATTTTATATCCATGCTCTATATAATGATATTCATCCCAGGTTCTACCCATTTCATTTAGATTCCACAATCTTAATCCGAAAGCGAAAATAAAAATTATTACTATAATTATCTTATTCATGACTGTTTTTCAAAACCCACAATTTACCTCTGATTAGAAACGAATGGAAAGACATAATAATTGCAAATACTAACCCCGCAGTTCTATCCAAAAACCCTTTTCTAAATACGTAATTATGTACAAATTTCCCTAACGGATATAATATAACTGACCACCAATGAATAGACGTTTTTTTACTATATAGCTCACTAGCTCTAATGCTGGTGTAAAAATTAATTTCAGACAAAAAATCCTTTAGCGTTTGGTGCGGAAAATGTATGATTGGATTTTTTAGTTTGCCCAAACGTCCTTTCACTTTCCAATTTTCGTGGACTTTGCCTTCCCATTTCCCAGAATTTTTTTTAGCCAATCTCAATAGTTTTACTGCGCTTGTTTCTCCAAATCTTAATTTCCTACCCCACATTAAATCATTTCGCGTTATGTAAAATCCGCTATATCTACTTAACGATTGATCAGTTATTTGATTTGCAATATTTGATATCTCAAAAGACAGAGCGTCAGACACTCTTTCGTCGGCATCCACAAAGAGTATCCAATCTCCTTTTGCTCTTGAAAGCCCAAAATTTCGCTGGGAAGAAAAATCATTACTAAGAGGATGGATATATGTTTTTGCATTTAATTTTTTTGCAAATTCAACTGTCCTGTCTTCCGAGCAATCATCTACAACAATCGCCTCATCACACCAAGATACGCTTTTTATGCAATCTGAAATATTGGCTTCTTCGTTTTTGGTAAGTATAACGACACTAATCATACAAATTATTTTTCAATAGTTTAACAAGAATTTCATTCTTTGATTCTTTCACAACTACAGTTAGACCTATGGAGTCTTTTGATGGCGAATGACCTAACCACCAAGTCAAATATTCATAATTCATAGTAAAACTTTCGAATTCACTTCCTGGTCCTTCTCCCACAATAGCATACTTTTTTCCAGCCGTTTGATCCACAATTTTTTTGGCAGCAAGTAACCTTTCTTTAAACGTCGGGGCGGAAAAAAAATTATTCGACAAAAGAGTGTTGGAATTCATCAATAAGATAATGCTTATTATAATGACAACCAAAACTTTTAGTATTTTCTTATACATTAGTAACTCAAAAGAGGAAGCAGTAAGTAAAATTATTGCAGGAAAAAGTATTGGCATATATGCATCCGAAGGAGTTTTGTTCACAAAGAAAATAATAATCGGAACTATCGTCCAAAGCAAAAGTATCGTACTTCCCGTCTGTAATTTATTTTTTACAATATTCAGATATATAGTTTTAACAACCCATACAGCACTTAAAATAAAGATGAAAAACGCTACGAACCCATTTTGATAAAAAATCAACAATTTATATTGATTAACAAAAAATTGAATCATTTCAGATGACTTTTCCGCATAAGATGTACCTGTATTGATAAAGCCCAAAAACCCAAGAATTCTGTATCCTCCCCAAGCGGCAAATTTAAGAGTTTGAGGAAATCCATGCTCCAAATCGTAAATAAATACTGGAATCATTGGGAGAATGAATGCTACAAGCGAAAAGCAAATTATTCTTTTTGTAAATAATTGCCGTGCCCAAATCTTTTTCCTCCATACACCGAATCCTCCTATCAAACCCAAAATTAACCATAAAACAGCTGTCGCAAGCTCCAGGTTATATAATACTCCCAGGAAAAATACCGCCATAGCAAAATAAATTGCATTTCCTTTTGTCCACTTTAGAACTGACCAGATAAATAAAATTGTGAAAAGAGGAATTGGATTTGTGTGATATGCCATCCTTGAGCCTATTGTAGCTAATGGTGAAGCTGAATATAATAATGCTGAAATGATACCTACCCTTTGCGAGAATAGCAAAAGACCAATTTTGTATACAAACCATACTGTAACTACTCCCAAGAACGCCGTTAAATAAGATCCCATAACTGGATTAAAATTTCCTATCCATAAGACAATTGCAAGCATATATGTCCATAATGGACCCTGATGAATCCATGGATGGCTTGACGGAATGCCAACTAAAGGAAATGTTCCTGTCAACAACATATCTCTTGCGGATAAATAAAACCATCCCTGGTCACCGATAAACGGCATCAGCTCTTGTAGTTTGTAAAATCTTAAAAATGCTGAAAAAACGATAGCCAAAGTAAGAAACAAATGGAGCTTACTAAGTCCAGTAATAAATTGAACTACTACTGCTGAAAATATTCCATAATGTTTTTTAAAGTAATAAAATTTACTCTTTGAAAATATTTCTTTTATATTTAAACTGCTTTTATTAGTACTTCTTCCCCAAAAATGCACAATTCTAGATGAGGGAAGAACAAACAAATCGTATCCTAATTTCCTTATGCGCTTACATAAATCAAACTCTTCAAAGTACAGGAAGAAATTTTCATCAAACTTCCCTATTCTTTCAAATAAATTTTTCCTGATAAGAAATGCAGTGCCCGGTACGTTGCCAACCTTTCTAGGTCCTTTTTTATCCCAGTTCAACAAGAAATAACGTTCCGAAATTGGATTACTGGGTATAATTTTATTAATAAAAGACAAGGCAAAAACTGCAGATAAAGGTGTTAGTTCTTCTGAGCCTTGGGAAGGATATATTCTCTGTTCTGAATCAAGAAAGATTGGAGCGACTATCCCAACTTTCTCATGAGTTTCCAAAAATGCAACGAGTCTACCTATCGCGTTTTTTTTAACAAGTGTGTCAGGATTTAGAAAAAATAAAAATTCTCCTTGAGCATGTGAAGCTCCTAGATTGTTTCCTCCCCCAAAACCAAGATTTTTAGGACTTTTAACATATCTAACTTCTTTAAATTTTTCTTTCAATTTATACTCAATCCTGGGCTCTTCATCATTATCAACAACAATGATTTCATAAGATTGTCTAAGTTTTGATTCTAGAATAGAAGAGATACAAAACATAAGCTCTCTTTCGACATTGTAATGTACGATAATAATCGATATCTTAACATTATTACTTTTCATGCTTGAGCGATTTGGTTAAATATCTTCAGAAAGTCTTTTGCTTTCTTTTCCGTTGACCAATATTGAAAAATAGTTCTTTTTCCATTTAATCCTAGCTTTGAGGCCATACGCGGATTCCCTAAAAGCTTCTCGATTGCATCAGCCAATTCTTTAGAATCTCTGTTAATTAAGTATCCTGTTTTTGTATCTATAACTGTTTCTTTATATCCTCCTTCGTTTACTGCGATTACAGGAACTGCGCACGCCATTGCCTCAAGAGGAATAAGGCCAAATGGCTCGTTTTGCGTCAAAACTACTACCATACGTGATCTATTATATAGTTTCACAAGATTGACATCGTCCATATCAAATGACGTCCTTAGCTTTATGCGTATTTTAGGTTCTGGTTCAATTAACGAAATAGCATCAGAAAATAATTTATACCCACTTCTTTCATCTTTATTACCAATAAACAAAACGTCATATACTTTCTTTATTTCTAAAGGTTTAAAAACATTTACATCAACACCAAGGTAACAAAGAATGGACTCTCGCCCATAAGCGTTCTTAACCGCATTTTGTGTATATTTTGAATTCACAAGTATGTGGTGTGCGCAAGAAACATTTTTTTTGTCCATATACTTACGAATAATTCTATTTAAGCGTTCGTATTCCCTTTTGAATATAGGGATTGTATCTACTGAGGCTAGTTGCGGATCATAGGCAATTCGAAGCGGTTCCTGGCAATAATAAACTGTCTTTTTTTTCAAAGATCGCAAAATAAAAGGCGCCTGTGTATATTTGGATGGATGGACAAATACCAAATCGTACTTTTTTGAATTTATAAATCGTGCGATTTTTTTATGAAGTCTGTATAATTTATAAAGCTCAACAGTATCCTTGTATAGCCTTGTCATCCAATCTTTACCTATCCATTTTTTGGGAATGAATTTATAAAAAAAAACTTTTGTAAAGAATCTTGCTTCGTCCTTATAATCCTCTTCACCAACAAAGTATAAATCAACTAAGTGATTTTTTTTTATTTCCTTGGCAAGATCGTTAACAGCTCTTCGGGCTCCGCCATAGTCAAGCTCATGGAATATTGCAATTTTCATTTTTGATTTTTAAGTATTGCCACAAAATCGCTACCAAATAAAACATTGAAGGGAAAATGTTTTGACAGTGGATGTAAGAAAACTAAAAAATTGAATATTGTATCTTTTATGCCAAGCGATGGTTTTTTAGCGGTAATATTGCTGCTTTTTAAAGATCCAGTCAAATCGTATCTTTTAAACAAGCTTTTTAAAAAAAAATAGGTCGGTTCATTTATATGCATAATTGTATGAGAATCTGTCCTCAATTTGGTAGGTCTTGCGATATTTGGATATTTATTTTTCGTAATAATATTCCATATAGATACAAGCAGTGTACTTGCAGGATATGAATAGTATTTATACCCAAAATCATTGAATAACTTGTTTGGGGCAGTATGAATTATCACCTCTCCCTCTTTTTTTAATACTCGTTTTATTCCTTTAAACACGATATCTAATTCTTCAGGGTATAAGTGCTCTACAACATCAGTCAGCACTATAATATCAAAGTACGAATTGGGAAATTTTAGATCCTTCGCGTCCATGATAAAAAAATGCATCTTTTGCTGTATTTCTTTCGATTTTTTCTTTCTCAAACTATTTGCTAAGTATATTGCATCCTTTGAGTAGTCAATACCAAATCCTTCAGCTCCTTCTTTTGCCGCATATAGAACTATTTCTCCTCTACCGCACCCCACATCAAGCACGCGCATCTTCGGTTTTATTTTAAAATACTTCACAAGCTCTCTAAAGCGAGGCTCTAGCTTTTCACCGTAACTTTTCTTAAACTCGTCGTGTCCTGTGCAATCAGTTAAGTAGTATTCACGGGTGTAAGCGTTAGGATCAACTGCTCTCTTATGATTTTGCATAAAGCACTTTAAGAGTATAGTATGCTATTACCGGCAAAGAAACGATAGACGCAATA
>JBBTXK010000108.1:0-8120 GCA_038062315.1 Patescibacteria group bacterium | reverse complement strand
GAGTTACAAAAGTACAGTATAAATAAATGAAAACAGAAAATATTACACTTTCAAACAATGATAAGCTTGGGATACTGAGCGATTTGTCTACTATGCTTTCAGCAGGCATTCCTCTTCTTGAAAGCGTTAACGCGCTTATTGAAGATTCTAAGGGCAATCAAAAAAAACTGTTAGAAGCGCTTCGGGGAGATTTAACTCAGGGCAAGCACGTATACTTTACTTTTTCTAAATTTCCAAATGTCTTTACAAAGGTTACAGCAAGTATTGTTAAGGCTTCTGAGGAGGCAGGGACACTTGATGTTACGCTAAAAGATCTTAAAGAAAATTTAAAAAAAGAGATTGAATTTTCTGACAAAGTAAAATCAGCATTGATATATCCGTTATTTATAGTGTTTGTTTTTTTCGGTGTTCTTCTTATGATTCTGATTGTAGTGATTCCTAAGATTGCTTCTGTTTTTTCAAGACTTAAGGCGGATTTGCCTTTGCCAACTAAGATATTGATTTTTATGTCCAACACGCTTTTGAATTATACGATTCCTGTAGTGTTGGGAATCTTGGTTTTTGCGATTGTGATATTTTTTGTCTATAGGAAGAAGAAGACATTATTATTAAATATTTTATTTAGGCTGCCTTTATTATCTAATTTAGCAAAAGATATTGATTTGACGAAATTTTCGAGAAGCTTTTATCTTCTTCTTAACGCAGGAATACCAATTACTAATGCATTGGAGTTAACGGAAGACGTTGTTGTCAAAAAGGAGGTTAATGAAGCAATAAAGCATGCGAGGGAAGCAGTAGTCAAAGGAAAAAAACTTTCAGAGGGATTCAAAGACAAAAGGAGAGTTTTTCCAAGTATGGCAATAAGAATTACTGAGGCAGGAGAACGAAGCGGTACTTTAGATAAGTCTATGGTTGAGATTTCTGAATTTCTTGATTATCAGGTGGGTGTTCGCTTAAAAACCGCTACAGCGCTTCTTGAGCCAATTCTTTTGGTAGTTATAGGAGGATTAGTAGGAGGCATGATGCTTGCGATTATTGGTCCTATTTATGGACTTATTGGACAAATCGGACAAAGATAATGAAAAATAATAAAGGTTTTACTCTAATAGAGTTGATGGTAGTACTAGCTATTGTTGCAACGCTTTTGGGGCTTATTGCAATAAATTTATCTTCGTCTCAACAAAAAACTTCTATAAGTACAACTGTCCAAACAATAATTTCAGACATGAAAACTCAGCAAATAAAAGCCATGACTAGCGATACAGAAGGCAGACCAACTGCCAGTCCATATAGCGTACATTTTGATGCGAACCAATATGTATTATTTTATGGTTCAGCATACTCATCCGCTGAACCGTCAAATTTTGTAGTGCCGCTTCCTCCAAATCTTCAATTTACAACTCTAATAAATGTTGTTTTTTCCCAGACAAGTGGGAGCTTGGGAAGCGCTGCCTCAGTTACAATACAAAATGTAACAACCAGCGAAGTGAAAACAATACAGCTAAATCAATATGGAGTAGTTACAGGAGTAAACTAAAGTGAAGAATTTTCAAAAGGGACAATCGTTGGTTGAGTTATTGCTTGTAATTGGTTTGAGTGCGATTATACTGCCTGCCTTGTTAACTGGGCTTGTGACATCACGGGAAGGGAGGGCACAGCAGGGCCAGAGAGCGCAGGCCATAACTGTTCTTAATCAAACAATAGAGGGAGTTCGAAGCGTTAGGGAAAAGGGATGGTCATATATAGATGCTGTTCCAATAGGTATTCCGTATCACCCGGAGATTTCTAGCCCGACATGGACACTTAGTCCTGGAGAGTATACAGACCCAGCTGGATTTAAAACAAAGGTTGTTATTAATAGTGTCAATAGAGGCGTTTGTCCGGGTCCCGATTGCGGTACTATTGTTACGACAGGAGGAGTACTTGATCCCTCGACAAAGAAAGTGGATGTAACTATTTCATGGGTTTTGCCCAATGTCTCTTCAGTCTCAGATACTCTTTATATGACGAGATACCTGGATAATAATTCATTTATTCAGACCACAGAGGCAGATTTTAACGCAGGAACAAAAACAGGAACAACAGTAACTAATACCGCGGGCGGAGAAGTAACTTTGGGCGCAGGGGGACATGGCGACTGGTGTTCTCCAAATCTTTCGATTAACCCACTTGATTTACCCAAGCAAGGAGTAGCTAATGCTGTAACAGCAATTGAGGGCCGTGCTTTTGCAGGTACAGGTGATAATGCCTCGGGCGAATCATTTGTTAACATTAATATTTCCAATACT
The DNA here is from genome assembly GCA_038062315.1 of Patescibacteria group bacterium. Taxonomy (GTDB): domain Bacteria; phylum Patescibacteriota; class Microgenomatia; order Levybacterales; family UBA12049; genus JACOXT01. Next base: position 5,832 of record JBBTXK010000108.1, on the reverse strand, counting down.
GATCCTCCTGTTGCTTCAATCCTTGGAACATTTGATAGTATTCATAAAACCAATGATATCTTTGGAGAAACAAATTATGGTTATATTGCAACAGATACGAACGATAGAGAGATTGTTATTATTGATCTTACAGCTGGTCCCTATTCAGAAATTGGACGTTTTAATGCGCCTGGAGTTACAAATGCCAATAGCGTTTTTATTGTTGGTAATACCGGATATATGACTCAAGGCAGTAGACTACGTAACTTTGACCTCACAAGTTGTAGCGGTGGCAATCGAACAGGCTCTTGTCCGGCCATAGATCCAGACGGAGCAGCTATTTCTGCAACCGGGACATCTGTTGTTGTTTCAGGTACCTACGCATTCGTTTCGATCGCAGGTCATGCAAGAGAGTTGGAAATTTTCGATTTAATTAACCCTGCAAATATCGTACGTGTTGGCTGGGCAGATGTGAATGGCGAGGCGGCAACAGATGTATTTATGAATGCGACCGCAAGTAGAGCCTATATTGTGACGAATGCATCAGCGACACTTCCTGAGTTTTTCATCATTAACACAGAAAATAAAAACTGTAGCGATTGCCCGGATATTGGCAGTTACAACGCAGGAACAAGTGTTAATCTCAAAGCGGTTGAAGTTGTGCCCGGTGGCTATGCGATTATTATCGGACAAGGAGGAGAAGAGTATCAAGTAGTTAAGGTTTCTCCTGCCTTTGAGGCAAATCCAGTGAAATGCGGCGGAATGCAAATAGATTCAGGCGCGAAGGATAGTGCTTCTGTTCTTGAAGCAGACGGCGATGCATATTCATATATAGTAACAGGAGATGTTAACGCAGAATTTAAAATTATTGAGGGTGGGCCTGGAGGAGCGTATGCATCCTCTGGGGAGTTTGTGTCAAGCACATTTGATCCAGGATATATAACCGCTTTTAACAGATTTGATGTCTCGCTTGACAGACCAGTAAATAGTGACATTAAATTTCAGGTAGCAGTTGAAGATGCGATTATGGGAAGCTGTAGCGGGGTAGGATTTACTTTTGTTGGTCCGGGTGCAACATCTAGCGACTTTTTTGTGACTACTCAAACTACAGGAGTCACAGTTTTTAACTACTCAATTCCGGGCAGCATAAATCCTGGTAGATGTTTTCGCTATAAATCATACTTCTCAACATCTGATTTCACATCGACTCCGGTTTTTCATGATATGATACTCAATTATTCCCCGTAGAATGCTCGGGGGCAAACACTATCACGAATTTCGCAGTCGTCATTCTGGGGAGCCTGAGCCTGTCGAAGGCGACTCCAGAATCTCCATCATTCAGAGAGATTCTGGACGCGTTCTCAGGCTTCGCCTGATCACTTGCCAGAATGACGGAAAGTGCGAAACTTGTAACCATGAAAAATAATAAAGGATTTACAATTGTAGAATTAATGCTATATATGGGATTGTTGTCGATAATTCTTGGTGTATTGACAAATATATTTTTGTCGGCTCTAGATGTTCAGCTCGAATCTCAGGCAAATTCCGCAGTTGAGCAGGACGGAAGCTATGTTTTGTCAAAATTAGCATACGATATTCATAGGGCACAAAGTGTGACTATACCGACAACTCTCGGAGGAACATCAACAATCAATTTCCAAATAGTGGTAAACGGAGTTAATTTTACATATAGTATAGATGCCAACAATAATCTTGTTTTGCAAGAGGGTTTGGGAGCAAATAATAATTTGAATGGTTATGACACAAGCATCTCAAACTTGTCTGTAACAAGATTGGGAAATGTTGGTAAAGTAGAAGATACTCTGAATGTTAGTTTTACTATAACGGGAAAGACCAGAAAGAATACTGGTTATGAAACAAAAAATTTTCAAACGAATCTTGGTTTAAGGAGACAATGATAAACAAATTTACAATTAACAATTTACAATTAACAATTAAAGAGAGAGGGCAAGCGCTGGTTACTCTGTTATTTTTTGTTGTTATAGCGACAATAATTACATCGGCGGCGGTAATTATGATTATTGGAAACTCTGAGTCTACAAGTAAAACTGAAGCAGGCATCAACGCTTATTATATAGCAGAAAGCGGCATTGAGAATGCGCTTTTGCGGCTCCTTCGAGACCCAAATTATACAGGCGAGACAAATCTTGCAGTAGGTGATGGAATTGTTGATATAACGGTATCAGGGAGTAACCCAAAAACTGTTGTAGCAACTGCATCAGCTGGAAATTTCAAACGTACAGTTCAGGCAGAAATGAACTATAGCGGCGGTTATTATACGTTTTCTAATTGGAAGGAAATTTAAATTATGTTTTCAAAAAATAATCCTGTTGTTTTACTTCTGGATCGAAGTGGATTTAGTCTATTTCAGGGAACTTTGGTGAATATTCTGAAATTTCCTTTTACTCCAGATACTGTCGCAAATTTGGAAGTTGTAAATAAAGATCAGCTTTTTACTTTGATCTCTTCTTTTATTGACAAGAATAGAATATATCCTAGTATTATTATTGTAGTATTAGCAGACGCCGTAGTTTACGAAAAAGATTTTTCTAAGGTGGCGTCTAGTTCGAATCAAAAAACATTAGATTTTGCGGATAAAGAACAGCAACAAATAGAGATTCAAAATTTTCTGCAGAAGGTTCCCTTTGAAGAGATTCTTGCAAAAGTTATAAAAACAGAAGCAATGACGCGATTAGTTGCGGCTAACAAAGATCTTATTTTTTCAACAACAGATCCATTCGCAAAAAAAGGATTTCTAGTTGAGGCAATAGTACCTGCCTTTTTATATGGACAAAATGCAAATTTCGCCAATGGATTAACTCCTGATATTGCACGATTAGTATTGAAAAAACAAGAATTATTAAAAGTTGCCAATCTATTAATAGATCAACAGGAAACAGCTATCTCTCAAGGTCCTGATGAGAATGAAAAAGGAAAAGAACCGAAAAGAAATCTCATGCCATTAATATTAATAGCAATATTTATTGTATTGTTAATTGTTCTTGGAATTATGTTCGTGGGTTTGGGAGGTCAGGAAAAAAGTATTAATAATAATGAGAAAAAATCTTCGGAAAATAGAGTTATTCCTAGTATTACTCCTATTCCAGTGAAATCAGATACTTCTACTGGTAGTTCTTCGGCAACTTTAAATATTGAGAATATAACGATAACAATAATACAAAATAGTCAATCTATTGTAATCGCTCGATTATTGAAAGAGGCGCTGGAAACAATGGGGTTTAGAAATATAATCAGTGAAAATTCAAAAGGTGCTATTCCAGTAAAATCAACTGTTTTGTTTTCAAAAAATATTCCAACCATCTTGCGTGAGAATGCAATTTTAGAAATAAATGAAATACTTCCAAGCGCTTTAGTTTTGGAAACAGAAAATTCGGAATCAAAAATTACTATAATTCTTGGCCAATCTTGAAGCCGAAATGCCTCTTGACAAAGGCTTTTTAATGTGTCTATACTAGTATTGTACAAAAATTTACTGTCCATGAAATTATTTAAAAATAATCAAAAAGGTTTTACTCTCATAGAACTTCTAGTCGTTATCGGAATCCTCGCAGTTCTTCTTGCAATTACCCTTATCGCTATTAACCCAGCCCGACAATTTGCCCAGGCAAATAATACGCAAAGGTCAAGCGACGTTAACGCAATCTTAAACACAATTCATCAACAGATGGTAGATAATAAAGGACTTTTAACTACGGGATTAGTTCTTGGTGATGTAGATAAGCCAATATCTTCAGCTGTTGGAGGCACGGGTGTGGCATTTTGTGGAGTCTTAGTGCCTACGTATATAGCGGCATTTCCAAGAGATCCTCAGCTTGCAGGAACTTGGACTGATTGCACAACTTATGATACCGGATATACGATTTCAGTAAGTACGACAAATAATCGCCTAACAATTAAAGCTCCAACAACCCAGGTGCCTCCTGCAGTTGGTATTATAACTGTCACCCGCTAGTGCCTTTGCTTTTATTCTTTGGTTTATGCTAATCCTATTATTTTTCGCTTTTGTGTCGGGTTTGGTTACTATTCTTGCTCCTTGCATTTGGCCTCTTTTGCCAATCGTTCTTTCTTCATCTGTAACTGGTGAGAGGAGAAAGCCGTTGGGGATTACTTTGGGAATAATGATAAGTTTTGCCCTTTTTACTTTAACCATTTCTTACTTTGTCAGACTTTTTAACTTTGATCCGGACATACTTCGCCTTTTTGCGGTAATTGTTATTGGTTTTTTGGGATTAACATTGGTGATACCGGTTCTTGCCGGAATTTTGGAAGGTTTTGTGGGGAGAATTAGCGGAGTTTTTGGAACTCGATTCGTCTCAGCCCACGGATTTTGGGGAGGGATAGTAACTGGTTTTTCATTGGGGATTGTGTGGTCTCCGTGTGCTGGGCCAATTTTGGCAACAATTGCGACCCTTGCCGCGACAAGAACAGTAAATCTTGAGATTATACTTGTGACAGTTGTGTATGTGGTAGGACTTGGAATTCCGCTTTTTATTTTTGCGACCTTAGGAGCACATCTTTTTACAAAAACTCGTTTTTTCTCCAAGTACACCGGTCGAGTCCAGCAAATATTTGGGATAATTATGATCCTAACTGCAGTTGCGATTTACACGAATTACGACAAAGTTATACAAGTAAAACTGCTTGATTTAGTGCCTTCGTACTCTAACTTTCTCTACAAACTTGAAAGCGCAGATAAGGTGAGAGAGCAATTAGATAAACTAAAAAATATGAAAGATGAGATCAAAAAAGAAATGCCATCGTCTTTATCAAGCCTTCCTAATTTGGGAACAGCTTCGGATTTTGTTGGAATTGATAAATGGTTAAACTCACAGCCTTTGACATTATTAGATTTGCGAGGAAAAGTAGTTCTAGTAGATTTTTGGACATATACATGCATTAACTGTATTCGGACTTTGCCTTTTGTCACGAGTTGGTACGAAAAGTACAAAGATATGGGATTTGTTGTGGTAGGCGTTCATACTCCAGAATTTGAGTTTGAGAAGAAAACAGAGAATGTAGAGATGGCAATCAAACAATATAATATCCGCTATCCGGTTGCCCAAGACAATGATTATGCCACATGGAATGCGTACAAAAATCGCTATTGGCCGGCAAAATATTTGATTGACTCAAAAGGCGTAATAAGATTTGTTCATTTTGGTGAAGGAAAGTATGAAGAGATAGAAGAGGCTATTCAGGAACTATTAAAAGAAAAAGGAGAATATATAAAAAGAGATTTAGTTGAAATGCCGGATCAAACTCCTAAGGTTCGCCTTTCGTCTGAGGCCTATCTTGGCTCTGACAGAATGGAATTTTATTATCCTAATGGATCTTTACCAAACGGCGAAAGTATTTTTAAGTTGTCTAAAGACATTCCCAATAACACTTTCAGTTTAGGCGGAGAATGGACCATTGAAGACGAACATTCTACCTCAGGCAAAAATGCGGTTTTGGAATATAATTTTCTCGCTAATAAAGTTTTTTTAGTTCTTCGCCCCGCACCATCTGGTGCGGGGCTTCGCCCTGGTTCTGCAAAGCAGAATATGCAATTGAAGGTGTTTATTGACGGAAAATTGGTAGATAGTTTAAGTGCGGGAAAAGATGCGGTTGATGGAAGAGTTACAATAGATACAGACAGGCTTTATAATATTATTGATCTTGGCGGAAATCCGGGAAATCACTTGCTTCGGCTTGAATTTCTAAGTCCCGGCATTGAAGTTTTCGCATTTACTTTTGGATAAAATTTTTCATTTTGGCTCTGTCATTTTAAAATAGAAATGTCATCCCTACCAAATTTAAATCTTCTCCATG
>JBBTXK010000107.1:7828-11731 GCA_038062315.1 Patescibacteria group bacterium | reverse complement strand
TTTACGCACCTCTTAAGTGTACATCAAACTACATCATGTGCGAAACTCGTGTAGATGCGCTATCATCGTTATGTATATAAGCGAAGGCATAATAGTTAGGGTCATAAATTCAAGTGCTAAATATAAAAGGAGCATTAATTAAAGTAAGAACACTAGCGTTATATTTTACTAATGAGAGGTAATCGTGATTTTCGGAATATTATTAACTATTTCAATTCGCGCTTTTCCACCAATCGGAAAAGAAATTTGTGGATCTGTATGGCCGAAATCAAGATTAGCCATTATACAAACATTTTGTAACTGTTTTTTTGTTTTAAATATTGTTTCCAATTGCTTAATCGTAATCATGCTACCTCTCTGAAACCTTCCAAGTAATAATGCTTTGATACCATCAAAACTTTTTTGCTGGATTAGAGATTCGATATATCTCTCAAAAATTTTTGCATCCACAAGATCATCGTCCTCAAGAAAAAGAACTGACTTTCTTAAGTCTGGCATATATTTTGTTCCCTGAAGTAAATTTAAAGATGATAAGTTTCCTCCTAAAGTTAAGCCTTCAATAATTTTAGAAGTCCCTTTATTAATTATTTTTATTCCATTATTAGGCTCTAATTTTCTATGTTCCTGATTTGACCACCATTCATCTTGACTCCAATATTTTGAAGAATTTATTTCATAGACATTTCCGTTAAAAAGACATTTTTTAAAATAATCTAATGAGTACGAAATATATTTTTTTTGGCCAAATGTAGAGAAGTTTGGAGTGTGATAAGTAACCAATCCAGTTTTTGCATAAATTGCATTACATAAAACTGTTATATCAGAAAAACCGCAAAATATTTTAGGATTTTTAGTAATTATAGTCCAATCAATATCGTCTAAAATTGTATTACTGTTATAACCCCCTCTTATTGCAATTATCCCTTTAATCTTAGGGTTAGAAAATGCGTCGTATATGTCTTCTAACTTTTGACTCACCGAAGTTGAATCTAAAATATCACTAACATAAATATTATTGCCAAAACTCACATTAATTCCTAGTTTGTTTAAATTACTGATACAGACAGATTTAATTTCAGATGAAAGAAAGCCTGCGCTACTCGATGGTGCGATAACTCTAATTTCGTCTCCAGTTTCTAATTTAGGCGGAAAAATTGTTTTTTTATTAATATTCGCCATAATTTTTTAGGGTATTGATAATTTTATTAATGGATTGCCTTTATTAATTAATCGTATGTGAGATTGATAAATACCGCTAATAATTTTAGTAGGAAGATCATGGCTTTCGACATTTGACTTAAGATCTGTTTTTTTTATTTTTTCTAATATGAAGCTTATAAATTCTACTAATACTTTTTTCTTTGATTGTTCTGATGCAAGTAAGCCTATCTTCATCTTAGAGCTTTTAAAGAAATCCTCCATAGTTAATTTTAACAGAGAATTTTCATTATGTGCAAATTTCGGATTTTTAAATATTAATACATCAAAATGATTATTGCCCCCGATCATAATGTCATCAAGTGAATTTTTACTATGATCATCTTTCGATTGATAGGAGTGGATTTGAATATCTTGAAAAGGACCTTGTTGAATATTATGGTATTCATGTTTAACCCTACCGTTTCCCTTGTATCTGTCAGGTTTTGGACTAAACCATGTTCTTCTTGAAAACCCATTATGAACTAAGGTAATTGTTGATACTGAAATCGGTATTCCTTTTCTGCAAAAACTTAATGTGACAGCAACATCTACCTCTCCATAATTTTTAAACTTTGACTCTAAATATTTATCACTGAAAACTCTGGTTTTAGAATAATTATTTCCAAAATAATTAATATAATCTTTTTCATTAAGCTGATGTAATAATCCATTAGGTTGAATAAAAAAAGAAGATAACATAACGCTATCAGCTTCTTTTCCCTTAATTGCTGACGATTTATAAAAATTACAGATGCAATCAATTATGTGATAACCACTATGGCTTAATTTTCCGGTTCCTATTCTATAATTGTGGTAATCTTCTGTTACCATCTCGTCCGGCAATCTCCACTCTCCATCACAATGCATGGATTGAGTTGACGTTATTGGACACCCAGATTTGTCAGACATACTTCTTATTGTTTCGAATACTTTTAAAAATCCAGGGTGATACCTTCTTTGCACATTAATTCCAAACATAGTATTTTTAGACTTTTGAAGTTTTTTATATTTTAATAATAAAGCCATAAAATCATGGTAAATTCCTTTAGCATTTTTCATTTCAGATATTGAATCTTTTCTTACTGTAACTGGTTTATCCATTAGTATATTAAGACCCATATCTAAAGCCCAATTAGCATACGCATTGTGTAATGTCGCTTCCGTAGAAATAATTACGCCATTTATTCTATTAAGTCGTACGTACTGATTAAGACGTTGTCTTAATGGTATAGGTAAATGATTTTCTTTGAATGGCGGAGTAAATATAAAATCAACCGAAATATTTTGTTTAATAAAATATTCTCTTAAATCTTTTTCTTTACTGTCTAGCTCAACTATGCCATAAATTCGAACAGGATAATTATTGCTCAAATCTAACAATTGAGGAACATATATTCTTTTTGCATGTAAACCTAATCCAATAATCATTATTTGTACGCTTTTCATATTAAACAATCACTCTTTTGATCAACGGACTAATTGACGTTGAAATTTCTGCATGAATACCCCCAATCATATTAGCAACTTGGGTAACGCTTATAATTTTATTACCTTGATTTCCAACAAGAACTACTTCATCACCGATTTTGACATTTTTTATCTTTGACACATCAACGGTTATTGTTGTCATAGAGATTAAACCCAAAATGGGACAAAGTGTTTTATGAATCAGAACGGAACCCCTATTTGATAAATGACGGTTGTAGCCAAAACCATAACCGACTGGCAATACTGCTATTTTAGTTATTTTTTTTGTTTTGTAAGTCTGGCCATAACCTACTGGATGATTTTTAGGCAATTCTTTTATATGCGATATTCTAGTAATCCATCTCATGATTGGTAATAGATTTTTTACCTTACTGTGTTTTTCTACATATTCGGATGGATAAATTCCATATAGGCCAGCACCAATTCTTACATAATCGTCTTTTTGGATTCCATGGATTAATGCAGAAGAGGTCGAAGAAATGTGACATTTAAGATTAACACCTTTTTTCTTAAATGTAGATATTGCTTTTCTCAAAATTTTTTCTTGAATAATATTAAATTTGCTCAAAGAAGAGTCTGTTGAACACGAATAATGACTATAAACTGAATCAATAATAACATTTGAGTATTTGTTAATAGATACTCCTCCTAATTTTTTAGATGAAAAACCGGTTCTGCCAAATTTAGCATCGATTTCTATATGTACTTTTGGTTGGGATTTAGCATCCTTTGCAATTTTATCTAGTAAAATTAGATATTCCTTACTGCCGACTGAAAATTCACATCCTATTTTTAGTGCCCTTTTTATTTCATCCGAAGATAATTGCTGAAATATTAATACAGGCTTAGATGATATATCCCTAACTATTTCTAGTTCGTCTACATTGTCAACTGCATACATATCTGCTACTTTATCAAGAATTGTTGTAATCTCCATCAGACCATAACCATAGGCATTCGCCTTAACGACACAAATAATTTTAGTTTTAGCAGGAATATTTATTTTAAAAGCAAGATAATTATGAACAATATTTTTTTTGTTTAATTCAATGTATGTATTCATGACTTTATTTACAATATCTTTTAATTACATTAATTAAAATTCTATTTTGTCTAGACGTTCCGACGACTATCCTTATGAAAGTATTATCAAGTCCCACATTTGCGTTACCGTTTCCTAAACTAATATAAATTCCAAATTTTTGTAAATAATCA
>JBBTXK010000107.1:0-7818 GCA_038062315.1 Patescibacteria group bacterium | reverse complement strand
AATAATCAACTAGATTATTACTTTCAATGGGGGAATCAAATTTTACTGTTATAATGTTCGTTTTGCTTTCAAATATTTTCCACCCAAAATCTATGATAAAATTTTCTAACACTCGTCTGTCATTAATAATCTTTCTTATAATTTTTTTTGAGTAGTCTTCATGTTTTAAAGCATTTAAAGCGACAACTACAGAAGGATAACTTACGTTTGAGATCAGACTAATTGTCTGTAATTCTTTAATTACTTCTGATTGCGCGATCACAAATCCAATTCGAATACCTGCAAGAGCATAATCTTTTGAAAAACTTTTTAAAACTATTATGTTCTTAAAATCTTTTACGTCGTTCGCTAGCGTTAAATTAGGTGCAAATCCACCATACGCTTCATCGATTACAATATATGAGTCTGGGTTTAAGTTAACCAATCTTAAAAGATTTTTTCTTGTTGTATATCCAAATGGATTATTGGGATTAGCAATAAATATAAGGCTCGAAGTTTTATATTTACGTATAGGAATCTTATAGGTAGAATTTCGTAGAGAATTAATTCCAGTAACGTTTTTTGTTCTAAAGATGTTTTTTTTGCTATATTCCACATAGGTTGGGTAAAAATAAATTATATTTCGTAAGTATTTACGTCCTAATAATTGTATTGCCTCATCCGCACCGGAAGTAAGCAGAATCATATCTGGAGTAACTTTGAATTTTTTTGCCAATTTTTTCTTTAGCTCTACTGGTTGAGGGTGATATTTATTTGATTGATTTATAGCTCTCTTAATACCTTCCAACAATTTGTTGCTTGGAGGATATTGGATTACTGCAAACCTAAGATCAATTTTATTTTTCATAACATTATTCCTTACTAATTCTTTTTCTTCTGTTTGCGAAATAGGAATTGAAATAGTCGAAATTAGAATAATCTCCCAAAGCTCGACCTACAGTCGAACTCGCAAGCTCAGATTCCCACTGGGAAAAATCTGTCCCCTTATCCATTCGTAAAATTTCTCCACAAATAGGATGCGACAACGAAACTACGTTTGCCATTCTACTTAGATTGGAGACGGTAACATCGTTTGTTTCTGAAGTGGTTAAAAGACCAAGACGTGCGATAGTGCTTTTCAAGATTTTCTGGACCTCAGGGGCGTATTCGTATTGACTTGCTCCACCGATTACAGTATTTCCTGGGAATATTGAAATAGCTAACATTGAAATAAAAAGATTAGGGTATAGAACTCTGCTTCTTAGAGCATTTGCTATGCTTTTGGGGTTAAATTCCAATTGGAATCCTTGTTCTTTAATTCTTGCTCTTAAATAAGTGCCATCTTCAGAAAGTTGCAATGCCACCAATGCTTCTTTATGCTTACCCCAGAAAAAGTCGGTTGTCGTTTTAATCATCAAACATTCAGGAGATTTAGCGAATTGATCTATTTCTTCTCTAAAAACACGTGAGCATTCAGGATCAAATAGCAAGGAACGAAGAGGATGGTGGGAATCTTCAATCATCCCAGCGACAATGTCTGAAGACAAAGATTCGTCAAACAAGACCAAGTTCTGTTTGCGATCCATTTTTATGGAATTCCATATAAGATTATTGGTAAATAAAAATGCTTCAACAGCAGATTGAAATTTCGTGCCTTTCATTTCTTGAAGAATCTGTGGTAGAGGTGTATGTACTCCGGGCGTTTCTGGTTTCATCGTATATGTAACTTGCCCTACGGTAGCTACATTGGAACGAATTAAACTTTTTTTAGATCGATTAACTAATCTATAATCTCCTTCTGGTAATTTTAATACGCCAGGACCTATTAGTGGATTTCGATATTGGATCATTCTTGGCGTGCTACATTGCTGAGTTAATAAGAATTTCAGATCAAGCCTAGAGGCTCCCATGTGATAGATAAAATTATTAAGGAAAGTTTGTGGATCGTAAATCAATTCGCAATGATCTCCTGTTTGTATCACCGGGTGTGTAGCATATTGATCCAGAATATCATAGACTTTACCTTTAGGAAATTGTCCTGATAATTGTATATCCATCGACTTCATGACTAAATTACGACTACTACGTATTTGTGAATTCTCTCTATGTGGTACAGAAACTAAGCCTAGCGAGTATTCCCCTATTGGTCTGTCTTTTATTTCTTCCAATAATAATCCCAATCTGGTTTTTTCATTTTTGAGAACTTGTGGAATCTCAATCTGATTCATTGCACAATCATATCACATACGAAAGGCGATCTCAATATTATAGGGTTTATTATTGTGCTTAATTTCGGGTTATTGATTTATTCGCTAGGGTATAGTTATTAAACTATTTTTTATGTAGTCATTTTTTATATATCGCAATATAACCTTTTTGTTTTTCATTTGACCAGGTTATAAAATCCATCTCTTTTCCATAACATTTATTAAGCTTTTTTCCAATAAACAATTTATCGATCCTATCTTTTGTATCATTGAAAAGGACAAGCTTTGTCTTACCCCTTTTGACGAAAAATACGCCCTTAGTTTTTCCCCTTATTCGGCTAGAAACATACTGCTCATTATTCCGCTCATCATATATAAAAGTTTCTAAAATTAATACTCCACCTGTTTTCAAAGATCTACTTACTTTATCGGCCAAATCTCTTCTCTCTTTCAAGGAAATAATATTCTCAATAACTGCTAAGATTAAGATTCCATCGAAAGGCCCATCTGGTTCGGGATCATATTCTTGAAGCGAAAACACCCGATATTTTGCATCTGGACACAATTTTTTAGCTTGATCTACAAGAGGTCTTGAGATGTCTACCGCTGTCACATCATAGCCATATTCCACTAATAATTTAGTTAATCTTCCATACCCACAACCAAAGTCCAAAACTTTTCCTCCTTTTGGGATATATTTTGTTAAGAAAGATTTAGAAGGTAATGGAGTTGTAAATTTACTATCTTGAACATTCTCCGATTTGTTCCAAAAAAAATAATTTGTTATCTTTTTTGTCATTTCGCGTTTGGATTAAGACCGTTTATTTCTTTCATAAGTTCTTTATATCTTTTTGAATTAGAGGGTAATCCGGAAAAAGCTTCAAGGATAGCATCGAAAGCATTTGTTAATCTTTTTACACCTGTATCCATCAACTCCTGATACTTTGGCACTCCTACTAAGGTACCTTCAACATTTTTTAATTCGTTTTCGTCAGCCAGGCAATCTGTTACCATGCTCATCGAGGAGGAATGAATGCCCAATTCTGTTGCTACGCTGAATAATGTTGCGCTTTCCATCTCAATGTTAGTAACGCCATATTTTTTATTTAAATCAAGAAGATAAGGTACATCCTCTTTAAATCTCGTTTCAGTCGTAAAAGAAACGCCTTCAATATGGGGAATTTTATTTTTTTTAAATTCTCTAACTATTTCTTGGTTAAGAGTTTTACTTGAAATAGCTGGAAAACCGATTGGTAAGTAATGATCCGATGTGCCATCATTTCGAATGGAACTCGTTGTAACAATAAAAGAATATTTAGAAATAGCTCTATTCAGTGAACCTGTAGTTCCCAATCGGACAAAATATTTAACACCTAAGGAAGAAGCGTTTTGAACTGTACACTCCATCATAGGTGCACCCATAGCGGGATGTAGGAATACAATTTCTCTATTCTTATAATTAAAAAAAGTCATATCGCCGAGAGTAAAAAAATTTACCTGATTTTCTATGTCTGTTATTTGACCTTTATTCTCGTGTTGACGAATTCGACCCAACATGATATCGCGAATAATTTGCATTTCAACAACAATAGCAAATTCAGCTGCTCTAGAAACAAGTAAACCATCTCTATTAATTCCTTCTATATGAACATTTTCAATCTTACTTGCATGGGGATTGTATGCCTTGAAATCAATTTCTTCCCACATAATTCTTCTTTATTATATTAAAAATATATCATCAATAAACTAAGACCTTCATAAATTTCAGAAAATTGGTATACAGAATCACGTTTTTTGCGAAAAGGGGCGATTTGATTAAGATCAAGAGCGTTTTGCTATTATTGTTCATTTGAGTATAACAGTATGATAGTATATCATACAACTATTATTTTTGGAGAAATAATGAGCCTTAAAATAAAAATTTTTGATAAAATTCTAAAAAAACTAGAAAATTCACGTATATATGCGGTTGCAAATAATTATAATTATTTCGTTTACCCATACAAAGGTGTCTTGCCGATAGATATAACTGAATTAAATTATATAGGTAAATTAATTGCTAAAAATATAAATCCAGACGTGGATTTATTATTTACTTTTGAAGTAGATGGAATTTACATAACTCAGGACGTTGCCTCTAAACTAGGAAAAGATTTTTTAGTTGCCCGGTCCTTTCATTATAATTTAAAGGAATATAATTCTATAATGCAAAAAACAGGGTATTACGAACGAGAAATGTTTTTTTCATTTGATAAAATTAAGATAAAAAAAATTGCTATAATTGATTGCGTTCTATCTACAGGGAGAACGATTAAGGCATCTCTGGATTTTTTTAAAAAACAGGGGATTGAAGTCGAGGGTGTATATGTAGTTGTCAATAAATGTAACTATCATAGCGATACTTTAATAAAAAACTTGGGGACCAAATTTTTTGCCCTTTTTGATCTTGAAATAAAAAAAGATAAAATCTTAGTAAATAAATCAAAATATAATCAAAGAAAAATTAAATGATTAGATCATTTTTAAGCAGCTTATAATATAAGATTAATAATGGTCTGGATGACTAATCCTCTTTTAAAGATAGCTAATTAAAGAATTATTTATTATTAATTGTTGAAATATGAAATGTTATTTGCTATCTTTTTTGACTGGTGGAAATAAGATGATATCTCTAATGTGTCCTGTGTCTGTAAGAATCATTGCCATTCTGTCAATTGAAATTCCAATTCCTCCCATTGGTGGAAAACCGTATTCCATTGCTACCAAAAAATCTTCGTCTGTCGGCATTGTCTCATCATCTCCAGCTAATCTCTTAAGTCTTTGCTCATCAAACCTTGCTCTTTGATCGCGTGGATCATTTAATTCGGTGTAGCAATTCATTACCTCTAACCCACCTATTGAACATTCAAAGCGTTCAGTAAGATCAGGATGATCACGATGTTGCTTTGTGAGAGGACTTGTTTCTTTAGGATAATCCATAACAAAAGTTGGCTGTATAAGCTCTTTTTCAAATTTCTTTTCAAATAAAGCTAGCAAAATGTCTCCTCTTCCTTTGTATTTATCTTCTTTCAAGCCAGATTGTCTTCCTAACTCTCGTACCTGCTCTTCCGTTAGTTCTCTTGGGTCTATGCCATACGCCTCTTTTAGGCCATCATAAATGGCTAATCTTCTCCAAGGAGCCTTAAAGTCAATTGTGTGCTCACCAAATTTAACCTGAGTTGTACCGTGGAGCTTAATAGCTATCTTTTCAAAAAGTTTTTCTACCATACCCATCATCCATTTATAATCTGCGTATGGTTTATAAAGCTCTACAGCAGTAAACTCCGGATTATGGGTTCTGTCCATTCCTTCATTTCTGAAATTTCTAGAAAATTCGAAAACTGGACCCATATTGCCACAAACTAGTCTTTTTAAATAAAGTTCATTAGCAATTCTAAGAAACATGTCTTGATCAAGCGCATTCATATGGGAAGTAAAAGGTTTTGAGTTAGCACCACCATACGTAGTATCTAAAACTGGCGTTTCAACTTCTAAAAATCCATTTTCCAAGAATTCTCCGCGCATCATTTGCACCATGCTTGAACGTCTGCGAAAGCGTTCTCTAGCATCAGGATTGGTCATTAATTCTAAATAACGTTGCCTACGACCAATTTCTGGATCAGTTATGCCAAAACGCGTTACTGGAGGCTGAAGAAGAGATTTAGCGAGCATTTTAAGATCTTTAGCTCTGATGGTTAATTCTCCTGTTCTAGTTCTAAATACTTCTCCAGTTGCGCCTATAAAATCACCCTCATCGTAGGCTTTTGCAATCAAATCATAAGTAGTATCATCCGGACCGTTTTTTCTTACATTAACTTGTAATTTAGCAAAGTTGTCTTCAATATCAAAGAATATCGTTTTACCGTGATCTCTTTTTGCAGTAATTCTACCGACAACGCTAACTTCGGTATCCGCTAATTGATCCGCCTTGTTATGGATTTCCATATTTGAGTGAGTTATCTTAGGTGGTTCTGCAGGGTATGGATTTATTCCTGCTGCTTCTAGCATGTTTAGATGTTGAATTCTTATTTCTTTCGGAACAATTTTTTTATCTAATTGTCCTCTTGACTTGGGTGCTTCTTGTGTCATGAAATGGAGTATACTATATGTAGGTGGGGAATATCAACTTTGAACGAGTTGACGCTACGACTATGCGTACGAGATTCAATCTTTTTGAAACACCCTTTATATATCACCTCATTTGTCTTGCTTAAACCCATCAATTGCTAATAGTTTAATTCAGGCGTATAATTTTCCATCTTTTCATATATAAAATAGTGTCTTCAAAGCAATAAGTGCTCTATTTGGTATTGCGCAATTGCGCAAGTATGCTATAATTGTCTTGTGGAATCAATTACTCGAACTATCTTACTAACAGAGGGCGTAGAAGTAAAACTCGATTACGTTGGAAAAATTGGGCCAGCAATCGACGGATATAGAGCTATCCTAAAAATTTATTCCACCCTACCAAAACATACAGCTGGTCTTATAAAGGAATATGAGGTATGGATCTCGCAAGAATATCTAGAAGATAATAATTATAAATTTAGTGATGCCGGAGCTAGTAAATTCGCTTTTGATGTCATTCAAAAAAGATTTCAGGAATCTGGCAATACAGTTCCCAGAGAAAATGGATTAAAAGCAACAAGTGAACATGGGATTGAGTTAGGAGATCCACAATATATTTCACAAACTTTCATAAGAATGAACGTCATAGTAACAAAAGATCAAGCAAGATGGTTAAAAAAGAAAGCAACTGACAAGAATTCAAATGTGTCTACTATTGTTAGAGATATTTTGAATAATGTAATTAAAAAATAAAATATGCCTGAAGGTATTCATACAAAATTAATGGAAACGTTAAGAGTCTCAGGTTTGCCCTTAAATTTACACGAAGGGTCGATTTTGAATTTCGGAAGGATAAACTATCTCTTTGGTTCCAACGGTTCAGGGAAAAGCCTAACTCTTAAAAATATAATACAACAATCAAAAAATAAACTTAATAGTAGTCCTGATCTTCTCGGAAAAGGTTTTTTTATTCAACATATTCCAGTTCCTAAGCAAGATATTTTTCAAGATCAATATCAATTTATAGATGATCCTTCTAGTCGTGAGCTTTCAGGAGATTTAGATCCTAGCGTTTTTTATCAGGAACTGAGTGATCATCCTGAAATATTAATAAGAATAAGAGATTCTTTGCAAAGATATTTAGGAAGACATCCAAACTTAATTAAGAGAGGTATTAATAATGTAATGAACTTCCTAAGAGAGGATGATAAGGATGTTTCACCGTATTCACCAAATCAGGAAAGTGATGGGCTAAGAAGATTGTCGTTATTACTTGCTTATATCTACCATCCTAAATGCCTAATTCTTGGCATAGATGAGCCTGAATTACACTTGCACCCGGATATGGTTTCATTTCTACTCGAAGAATTGAATGAAGAAATTAAATATGGAAAGCAATTCTTTCTTGCGACACACAGCCCTGAAGTAATACAAATTGGTAAATTTGATGATTATGCTTATTTTTATTTCGATTTAAAAGACAAGCTAAAAGGCAGGGTTGCTCTAGGTATTGTTATTGTTATGG
>JBBTXK010000106.1:0-2769 GCA_038062315.1 Patescibacteria group bacterium | reverse complement strand
TCTTTCCAAAAAAGAATAAATGCCCTAATGCAAGCTATGCCAAAACTCCTACAAAATGCGGGAAATTAATGATTTTTCCCCGAATTACTTAGATAAGATGTTGCAACTCCTCACTAGATTTAATAACATAAGTGTGTGAAATATAAAAAAAAATATCTTCTTTTAATAATAATTTTGCTAGCTGTGGCTCTGGTATTAGGACAGGCTATTTATAAGAAGTATAAGCCTCAAGCCTCTACAAAACCGCATCTAGAGCCTGTTGCCCCCAAGCTAATGCCTTCTGATCTAACTGACGACGAGAAAGCCCTTCTTTCCCCGCCCGGTCCGGATGCCCCTTCTGCAGAGAGAGACAAACATGATGCACTAGCAGCTAAGCTTTCAAAAGAAAGCGATACTTTAGATATTACTAATTGCCGTTCTAATCCTTTGGTTTTGCGAGCAAGAATTAACCAAAATTTACAAGTGAAAAATAAAGATTCTATTGATCGAAAGCTTATTTTTGACGATACTCATAAATACACCATCTCAAAAAACACAACGACTAGTATTAAGGTAGATTTTGGCAAAAGGGCAGGCTTGTACGGTTATATTTGTGAAGGAGTCGGTTTAACCGGCTTTATCTTAGTTACGCCTTAAGAATGAAATTTAGATTTGCTATAATTTCCTTTTTTGTTCTAGATATCTTGCTTTTGGCAGTATGGTTATCGGGAAACAAAAACCAGAATTATAAGACAAGTGAAGGAACCCAAAATTATCCGGAAGCTGAGGAAATCTCCGCCAAATTCTTAAATTTTCCCGATCTTAAAAAATACTTTGTCTTTCTAGCGCAAAACAAAGGAGCAAAATACGCCTACGAGGTACTGCGCATTGCTTCGCTTCCGCCCAATACCGACACGCATCTACTGGGCCATGCTGTTGGAGACATCCTCTACCGTGAGCAAGGGGCCAATGGCATCCAAATTTGTACAGAGGATTTTAGAAACGCCTGTTCTCACTCAATAGTAGTTGGTCTTTTTACTGACAAAGGAGAAGATGCACTAAGCGAAATTGAAAACGCTTGTCAAAAAGCTCCTGGGGGAACGGGAGCATATATTATGTGCTATCACGGCTTAGGACACGGAATCTTAGCATATGAGGGTTATGACCTTCAACAAACTATCAACCTTTGCAAAAAAACAGGCAGCCTAAAGTATAATAATCAAGAATACCCTGAATGTGTTAGCGGCTCAGTCATGGAAATAATATCAGGGGGAGGACACGATCGCGACAAATGGATAAAACAACGGCCAAAGTATCTAAAAATCAATGATCCCTTCTATATCTGCTCTCCTGCCTTGATGCCAGAAGCTGCACGATCCCGCTGCTACGACTATGTCACTCCTTATTTGTGGGAAACTGTTGGAGCAGATTTAGGAAACCCTACCAACGAAGACCTTAAAAAGTCTTTCAAGCTTTGTGATCAAATAGTAGAAGAAAATTACAGAAATATTTGTTACGGTGGGTTTGGTAAAGAGTTTGTCGGACTTGTGGCATCAAGAGATATAAGAAGAGTAGATCAAATGGATGAAGGAAAACTTAAAAAAATAGTTGGCTGGTGTAACTTGGCCTATGACAAACAAGGCATAAAAGCCTGCCTAGGAAGCGCTTTAAGTTCAATATATTGGGGGGGAGAAAATGACCGCAGTAGCTCAATTAGGTTTTGCAAAGCTATTGATGAGTCTGAAAACCAAAAATATTGCTTCCAAAATTTAATCAGCCAAGTCTTCTCCTATATTAAAGACCCAAGATACCTAAATTCTTTCTGCGAAGAAATACCAGATGAGTTTACCAGTGAATGTGAAAAAAGATTGGTTGAAAAAAATTAGTATTGTATATATTTCTTAGAAGATATATAATGTATTTGTTATGAAGAAAAAAATAGCTTCACAAAATCTAATCACTCAGGCATATCACAATCCGAAATACGAAGGAAAGCATATAATTGTCATAGGAGGCAAAGTCCATGCTACAAAAACTGGCATGGCCCAGGTAAAACTCCTTGAAAGGCTTATAAGGAAGTATCCGCAAGAAAAACCAAGCATTGCCTATATTCCCGATGCAGAGACGTTGATCCTCCTCTTGATATGAAGATTACCTTCCCTTTTGAATCCAGACAATCAGGTATCTTCAAAACTGTTAAGAGACCAATGGCAAAAGTAGATTTCTGGTCTAAAAAATCCTCTTCTTGGCTAGAATATAATCTTATTGTTGATACAGGAGCTGACTATACTCTTCTTACATGCCACACCGCATTTGAGTTAGGTATTAATTTAGAGAAAGATTGCCAACCAGTTTTTACAAAAGGCGTGGGGGGGATAGAAAAAGTGCATTTTTTAAAGAAAGGCTTGAGGATGAAGATTGGTAATGTGGCAAGGATTATTCCCATAGGTTTTTTAGAACGAGAAGATATTCCTTTTCTTCTAGGCAGAGAGGGTTGCCTTAATGATTTCGAAGTTTGCTTCTTAACCTTTAACACAATTATATCTTTGTAGGAATTTGTAGCCATCCGACGCAAATTGAATTGAATTTGTCCCCCTGAATTGTAACAGCTCACTCTTCTGACACAAATTTTATTGTTCGAGCCTGACGAGAACTATTTTCTTTTGAACTTCTCGGCTCGCTACGCTCGCTCGAAGAATATTATGTTAGAACCGTGAACTGTTACCCTCAATTTGTCCTCATGTCAGACGACAATAGAAATGTCACCTCTCTATGACTCAGTTTTATGAT